>NZ_CP109445.1:7605000-7822500 GCF_036227245.1 Streptomyces sp. NBC_01477 | reverse complement strand
GCCGGCCGGGCCATCGGGCTCGCGGCAGTGCCCGACCCGGTGTTCTCCGGGGCGATGGTGGGTCCCGGTACGGCCATCGACCCGGTGCGCGAGCCCGGTGAGGCGGTGTCTCCGGTGGACGGGGTGATCGTCTCCCTGCACCCGCACGCCTTCGTCGTCGTGGACGACGCCGGCCACGGAGTGCTGACCCATCTTGGCATCGACACTGTTCAGCTCAATGGAGAGGGCTTCGAGCTGCTGGTGTCGAAGGGCGACACCGTGGCCCGCGGCGAGGCCGTCGTGCGCTGGGACCCGGCAGCCGTCGAGGCGTCGGGGAAGTCCCCGATCTGCCCGGTGGTCGCGCTGGAGGCCACCGCCGACGCACTGACCGAGCTGGTCGAGTCCGCCGACGTGGCGGCCGGTGACACTCTCTTCAGCTGGAAGTAGGCCGGGACCCATGGAGACAACGCTGCAGGGCGTCGGAGTCAGCCACGGTGTGGCGATCGGCGAGGTACGGCACATGGGTACGGCGGTTCTGGAGCCGCCGGCCAAGCAGATCGCGCCCGGGGACACCGCTCGTGAGCAGGGGCGGGCCCGGCAGGCGGTGGAGGCGGTGGCCGCGGACCTCAACGCCAGGGGCCAACTGGCCGGCGGTGAGGCGCAGGCGGTGCTCGAGGCCCAGTCGCTGATGGCGCTCGACCCGGAGCTGATGGCCGACATCGAGCGCAGGGTCGCGGTGGGCAGTACGGCCGAGCGTGCCGCCTACGACGCTTTCGCCTCCTACCGTGCGCTGCTCGCCGGCGCCGGCGACTACCTGGCCGGGCGGGTCGCGGACCTCGATGACGTACGGAACCGGATCGTGGCGCGGCTGCTGGGGGTGCCGATGCCGGGGGTGCCGGACAGTGATGAGCCGTATGTGCTGATCGCGCGGGATCTGGCGCCGGCCGACACTGCGCTGCTCGACCCGGCGCTGGTGCTGGGCTTCGTCACCGAGGAGGGCGGGCCGACCAGTCACAGCGCGATTCTGGCGCGGGCGCTGGGTGTGCCCGCGGTGGTGGCGCTGCCGGGCGCGGGTGAACTGTCCGAAGGGACGGTGATCGCGGTGGACGGCAGCAGCGGCCAGGTGTTCGTCGAGCCGAGCGCGGAGCGGCGCGCCGCGTTGACCGAGGCGGCGGCCGAGCGCAAGGCGGCACTGGCCGCGTCGTCGGGACCGGGTGCGACGTCGGACGGGCACAAGGTGCCGCTGCTGGCGAATGTCGGCGGTCCGGCGGATGTGCCCGCCGCGGTGGCGGCGGGTGCGGAGGGCGTGGGGCTGTTCCGTACCGAGTTCCTCTTCCTGGACGACTCGGCGACGGCGCCGTCGCAGGAGCAGCAGGTCGAGGCGTACCGGCAGGTGCTGACGGCGTTCCCCGGCGGCCGGGTGGTGGTGCGCGTGCTGGACGCGGGCGCCGACAAGCCGCTGGACTTCCTGACGCCGGCGGACGAGCCGAACCCCGCGCTCGGTGTGCGCGGGCTGCGCTCGCTGCTGGACCATCCGGAGGTGCTGCGCACCCAGCTGCGGGCGCTGACGGCGGCCGCGGCCGGGCTGCCGGTGCATCTGGAGGTCATGGCACCGATGGTGGCCGACCGGCAGGACGCGAAGGCGTTCGCCGACGCCTGTCGTGCGGCGGGACTCGCGGCGAAGTTCGGCGCCATGGTGGAGATCCCGTCGGCCGCTCTGCGGGCCAGGTCGATTCTGCGGGAGGTGGAGTTCCTTTCGCTCGGCACGAACGATCTGGCGCAGTACACCTTCGCCGCCGACCGGCAGGTGGGCGCGGTCGCGCGGTTGCAGGACCCGTGGCAGCCCGCGCTGCTCGACCTGGTGGCGCTGGCCGCCGAGGCGGCCAAGGCCGAGGGGAAGAGCTGCGGTGTGTGCGGCGAGGCGGCGGCGGATCCGCTGCTGGCGTGTGTGCTGACCGGTCTCGGTGTCACCAGCCTTTCGATGGGTGCGGCGTCGATTCCTTACGTGCGGGCGACGCTGGCGAAGTACACGCTGGCGCAGTGCGAGCGTGCGGCGGCCGCGGCGCGGGCGACCGACAGCGCGGACGAGGCACGGCGGGCCGTGCAGGGTGTGCTGTCCGGCGAGTAGCCGGCGGGCGGCGGCGGGTCGTCACTGTCCCGGGGAAGGGCGCTTCACCTCGCGGTGGGGCGCCCTTCCGGGTTTCCGGTGCCGCTTAACGGCGTGACGGGCGGGGCGGCCGTCCTGGGTGGCGGCCCGCCCGTCATCGGGGGCGGGGCATGTCGCCGGGGGGCGGCGGTGGCAGCGGGAGGCCGGCCCGGTAGCGCACTCCGGCTTCCGGTGGCACGGGGTCACCGGTGTCGGGGTCGGTGCAGTACGCGTTGAAGACCTCGGCCTCGGTGAGCGGGCGCGGTCCTTCGGGGTGCAGGGACCAGCCGTGGACGGTGTCGGTTCCTTTGTCGGTGGTGCGCAGGACGAGGCCGCCGGGGCGGGCGCTGATCCGGGCGGCGGCCATGACGGTGCAGAGCACCAGCGCCTCGGTGTCGGTGAGGTGGAGTTCGCCGTCGGGGTCCGCGGTGATGCGGGCGGTGGCCAGCAGCGGGTCCCCGTCTGCGGTCGGCAGGCTGCACACGAAGTGGTGGGAGCCGGGGCCGGCGGCCTCGACGATGCGCAGCAGGGTGTGCGAGGCGAGGTCGAAGGCGCAGTGGGCGACGGGTTCTTCGCATTCGGGGCACTGGCCTGCGGCGGCGAGGATGTCGCCTGCCCGGTCCCAGGTGGCGCGGCGGGCGGCTTCGTGGGCGAGCTGGGTGCGCAGCAGCGCGAGGGGCTGCCGGGTGTAGCGGACGGTGGGGCCGGTGGTGCTGATCTCGGCGGTGTAGCGGGTGCGGGAGACGGGGGTGTCCGGTGGCCTGCGGGTGTCGGCGCAGTGGTCGGCGTACTGGTCGGGGTCGAAGAGGGTGACGGTGACGCTGGTGCCCTGGGCGTGCAGGGAGCGCAGCAGCCCGTCCAGGTGGTGCAGATACAGTCCGTAGTCGCGGAAGGGGAAGCTCGGATAGCCGGTCATGGCGGTGAAGTCGTGGTCGTCGAGCAGCAGCCCGACCACGGTGGGTGCCTCCCGGCGCAGGGCGCGGCGGTAGGCGGTGCGCCCTGGCGGGCGATTGCGGGCGGTATATGATGTTTTACGGGTGCGCTTGCGGGCGCGGGTGCGGTCGGGCCTGCGGTCGGCGGTGTGATTCCCGGCGCCGAAGGCGGTGGCGCTCGCGCTGCCGGTGCGAACGCCGGCGCTGCTGGTGCGTGACATCTTTCCCCCTGTGAGCGGATCCGAGTGGTCCCTACTGCTCACTGAATGTAATCGGGACCACTGACAACGGGGCTTCCGCGACCCCCGCGCCGGGTCGGTCGAGGCGGCGCAGGACCATACGGCGCTGGAGGAGCGCGGCGCCGGCGAGGACGGCGCCGAGGCCGAGCCAGCCGGCCGGTCCCGCCGCGATCACGACCGAGGTGAGCAGCAGCGGCCCGACGCAGCGGGAGGTGGACTGCGCGAGGCCGTGCACGCCGACGTAGCTGCCCTGGAGGTGTGCCGGGGCGAGGCTGACGGACAGTTCCCAGGAGACCGCGGACTGGATCATCTCGACGACGGTGAAGGCGATGGCGGCGGCCACCACGGCGACGGTCGCGGCCCACCGGGTGTGCAGGACGGCGACAGCGGTGGCGGCGCATGACAGGACGAACCAGACAGCGACCTGGCGCAGCGAATTGGCGGCGACGCGCGGGGAGTTGCCGTAGCGGGCCAGGCGGACCTGGAGGAGGACGACCAGGACGGTGTTGATGACGAAGACCGCGGCGGCCAGGCCGTGCGGCGCGGTGGTGCGGGTGACGATCCACAGCGGGAGGCCGACGGTGAGCGAGCAGCCGTAGAGGAACATCACCGAGTCGAGTGCGGCGTAGCCGAGGTAGCCCGTGTCGCGCCAGGGGCCGGCCGGGCGCGGCGGCGGGGCGGTGGCGGCCGGTGCGGCGGTGCCCGCGGAAGTGACCGTGCCTGCGCGAGCCGCGGTTCCAGCGGTGGTGACCGGGGCGCCGACCGCGACCGTCCTGGTCGCGGAGGGCGGTTCAGCGCAGCGGGCGACCAGCAGGGCGACGAGTACGAAGGACAGGCTGTCGCCGAGGAGCAGCAGCCGGTAGACGGTGGTGGTGCCCGCGGCCAGGGCGGCGGAGGCGGCGAGGCCGCCGAGGGTGTAGCCGAGGTTGACCACCGTGCGCTGGACGGCCTGGTAGCGGGCGCGGTCCTGGCCGGCGACGCGGGCGGCGAAGAGCTTGGTGAGGACCGAGGCGGAGCGTTCGCCGAGGCTGCCGAGGGCGACCAGCGGCAGGAGTTGCCAGAAGCCGTGCGCGAACAGCAGCAGCAGGCCGGAGGCGGCGCGGACGACCTGGACCGCGAGCAGCACGCGGGTCAGCGGCAGCCGGTCGGCGAGGCGGCCCGCGACCGGCGCGCCCGCGATGCCCGCGACGCCGCCGAGGCCGAGCAGGAGCCCGGTGCTCGCGGTGTCGAGGCCCGCGACAACGACGAAGTAGAGGGCGGTGATCGAGAGCCACAGGCCGGAGCCGGTCTTGTCGACGAGGTTGATCCAGAGCATCCGCCGCCCGTCAGGGCCGCCCGGTATCTCCGGAATCCTCAGTGCCCGCTGCGCCCGTCGCATCATCGGTGCCCCCTGCACGGCCTCACGCCCTCGGCTCGGCGGTGGGGTGCCGTTGCCGCGCACTTGCCACCGCTTTTGTATTGGTACATAATCAACTCTGTGGCGACACAATATGCGATCCAGGGTGCGACGGCCAGGGAGATTTCCGCGTCGGCCGAACACGCGGTCACCGACGGCCAGTTGCGGCCGGGCGAGGCGCTGCCGCCGGTGCGCGCCCTGGCCGACGCGCTCGGGGTGAGCCCGGGCACGGTGGCGACGGCGTACAAGGAGCTGCGGCGCCGCGGCATCGTGGTGACCAGGGGGCGGGGCGGCACGGTGGTGGCGCCCGCTCCCGCGGTGGCCTCGCGGCGTCCGCCGCGGGTGCCGGAGGGGCTGCGGGACCTGGCGGGCGGGCACCCCGACCCGGCGTTCCTGCCCGATCTGGTGCCGCCCGGGCGGCTGTCCCCCGGCGCGCGTTCGCACCGGGCGTCGCCGCGGCTGGCGGAGCTGGAGGAGCTGTCCCGTGCGTGGTTCGCGCGGGACGGGGTGCCGGACGAGCGGGTGACCTTCGCGCACGGCGCGCTGGACTGCATCGCGCGGCTGCTGTCGGTGGAGCTGCGGCCGGGGGACGCGGTGGCGGTGGAGGACCCGGGCTTCCACCATCTGCTCGACCTCGTACCGGCGCTGGGGCTGCGGACGGTCGCGGTGCCGGTGGACGACGAGGGGTTGCGGCCCGAGGGCCTGCGGTCGGCGCTGCGGGCCGGGGCGCGGGCGGTGGTGCTGTGCCCGCGGGCGCAGAATCCGTACGGCTCGCGGATGTCGGCCGGCCGCAGGGCGGAGCTGCTCGCGGTGCTGGCCGGGGCACCCGAGGCGCTGGTGGTGGAGGACGACCACAGCGCCGACACCGCGGGCGGTCCGCTGCACTCGCTGGTGACGGCGGGCGCGGACGGCCCGGCGCGCTGGGCGCACATCCGCACCGTCTCCAAGCATCTGGGCACCGACCTGCGCTGGACGGCGCTGGCATGCGACGCGACCACGCTGGCCCGGCACGACGGGCGGCTGCTGCTGACCTCGGGCTGGATCAGCCATGTGCTCCAGGAGACGGTGGCGCGGCTGATGACCGATCCGGCGACCGGCGCGCTGGTGGCCGGCGCGGCGACGGCGTACCAGGAGCGGCGCGAGGCGCTGATCGCGGCGCTCGCCGGGCACGGGATCGGAGCGCACGGGGTGAGCGGGCTCAACGTCTGGGTGCCGGTACGGGACGAGTCGGCGGTGGTCAACGGGCTGCGGTCGCACGGCTGGTGGGTGGCGGGCGGGGCCCGTTTCCGGATCGCCGCCGCGCCCGGGGTGCGGATCACCACGACGGATCTGTCGGTACCGGACGCGGCGCGGCTGGCCGGTGACTTCGCGGAGGTGCTGGCCGAGTCGCTGAACCCGTACGGGGGTTGACTCGACGTCAGATACGGGCGGAGCGGGTGTCGGCACTCTTGACGGGGGTGGCGCGGGTCACGTATCCAGTGTCCGGGGGGCATTGGTACAGACCAAATGGGAGTCCGATATGCGAAGATCCCTCATCCTCCTCCTCGCGCTCTTCGGCACGCTCGTCCTCTTCCTCGTCCCGACCGCCTCGGCGGCGGGCGGGGCCGGTGCCACCTTCGCCAAGACCTCCGACTGGGGCAGCGGCTACCAGGCGCAGTACACGATCACCAACAGCGGTACGTCGACGCTCGGTTCGTGGAAGGTGGAGTTCGACCTGCCGGCCGGCAGCAGTGTCGGCAGCTACTGGGACGCGCTGCTCACCCAGAGCGGCACGCACTACACCTTCACCAACCGCGACTACAACGGCTCGGTCGCGCCCGGCGCCTCCGCGGCCTTCGGCTGGGTCGGCTCGGGCAGCGGCGTGCCCGCCAACTGCAAGCTGAACGGCGGCTCCTGCGACCCCGGCGGCAGCGCCGGCGGCACCTCCTCCGGTACGTCCGCCGGCACGACGAGCGGGACCAGTACCGGGACCAGTACGGGAACCACGACCGGGACCAGCACCGGCACGACGAGCGGCACGACCACCGGCACCACCGGCGGCGGTGGCACTCCCCCTGCCGGCCCGATCCACACCGCGCCCTACGTGGACATGGGTGCCTGGCCCACCCCCAGCCTCACCGCGATGTCCCAGGCGAGCGGGATCAAGAGCTTCACGCTGGCCTTCGTCACGTCGGCCGGCTGCAAGGCGAGCTGGTTCAACGCCTATGACCCGCGCCAGGCATGGGCCAAGGACCAGATCGACGCCGTCAGGGCGGCCGGCGGCGATGTGAAGGTGTCCTTCGGCGGCGCCAGCGGTATCGAACTCGCCCAGGCCTGCACCTCGGCGGACGCGCTCGCCGCCGAATACGCGGCCGTCGTGGACGCGTACCACCTGACCTATGCCGACTTCGACATCGAGGGGTCGGCGGTCGCCGAGCCCGCGTCGATCGCGCTGCGCTCCCAGGCGCTGGCCAAGCTCCAGCAGACCCACCCGGGGCTGCGGATCTCGCTGACCCTGCCGGTGCTGCCCGAGGGCCTGACCGCGGACGGCCTCAACGTGGTCACCTCCGCCAAGAACGCCGGCGTCACCCTCGACCTGGTCAACCTGATGGCCATGGACTACTACCGCAGCGCCGACTACGGCGACGCGGCGGTCCAGGCGGCCACCAGCACCCAGGCCCAGCTCAAGTCGCTCTACCCGGCCAAGACCGACGCCCAGCTGTGGGCGATGCTCGGGGTGACGCCGATGCTCGGCCAGAACGACGACGGGCACGTCTACGACCAGGCCGACGCCCGCCAGCTGGTCTCCTTCGCGCAGGGCAAGCACCTGGGCCTGCTGTCGTTCTGGGAGGAGGGGCGGGACGCCAACGCCTGCAACGGCGCGCTGTACAAGTGCACCAACGTCGCGCAGGCACCGTACGACTTCTCGAAGATCTTCGCGGGCTACACCGGCTGACCCTCCCGCGGGAGTGCTTCTACGGGCGGCCGGCCGCGCGTTCGGCGCCCAGCCGCTCGTAGAAGCGCAGCACATCGAGGTCGTCCACGGAGCCGGGGTTGACGGCCTTGTCCAGCGCGGCGCCCTGGAGCAGCCGCTTGACCGGGACCTCGATGCGCTTGCCGGTCAGGGTGTGCGGGACACCGGGCACCGCGATGATCTCGTCGGGCACATGGCGCGGCGACAACTCGGCGCGGATCGCGGCGGCGACCCGGTCGCGCAGCGCGTCGTCCAAGTCCGCGCCGTCCGCGAGCCGTACGAACAGCGGCATCCAGTAGCCCCCGTCCGGCTCCTCGATGCCGATGACCAGGGACTCGCGGATCTCCGGGAGGCGTTCGACGACCTCGTAGATGTCGGCCGAACCCATGCGGACGCCCTGCCGGTTGAGCGTGGAGTCGGAGCGGCCGTGGATGACCACGGTGCCGCGCGAGGTCAGCGTGATCCAGTCGCCGTGCCGCCACGCTCCGGGGAACATCTCGAAGTAGCTGTCGCGGTAGCGGGTGCCGTCCGGGTCGTTCCAGAAGCGCACCGGCATCGACGGCATGGGATTGGTGACGACCATCTCGCCGACCTCGTCGACGACCGGGCGGCCTTGCGCGTCCCAGGCCTGGAGGTCGGTACCGAGGCAGGCGGCCTGCAGCTCGCCGACGTGGACGGGAAGTGTCGGCACTCCGCCGGCGAAGCAGCTGCAGACGTCGGTGCCGCCGCTGACCGAGGCGATCCACAGGTCGGCGGCGACCTCGTCGTGCAGCCAGCGGAAGCCGTCGGGCGGCAGCGGCGAGCCGGTGGTGGCGACACAGCTGATCCGCGACAGGTCGAAGTCCCGCCCGGGGTGCACGTCGGCCTTGCGGCAGGCGATGACGTAGGCGGCGGAGGTGCCGAAGACGGTGGTGCCGGTCTGCTCGGCCACCCGCCACTGCGCCTCGATCGCCGGATGGCCGGGGCTGCCGTCGTAGAGGACCACGGTGGCGCCGACCAGCAGCCCGGACACCAGGAAATTCCACATCATCCAGCCGGTGGAGGTGTACCAGAAGAAGCGGTCGTCGGGGCCGAGGTCGAGGTGCAGGCCGGTCTGCTTGAGGTGTTCGAGCAGGATGCCGCCCTGGGACTGGACGATCGCCTTGGGCAGCCCGGTGGTGCCCGACGAGTACAGCACCCACAGCGGGTGGTCGAACGGCACCTGCTCATAGGCGGGTTGCGGATCGTCGGCGACCAGATCGCGCCATTCCAGGGCGCCTTCGGGCGCCGGGGTGCCCAGCAGCGGGATGTGCACGGTCGCGCGCAGCGACGGCAGTGCGGCCCGGGTCTCGGCGACGACGCCGGTCCTGTCGTGCTCCTTGCCGCCGTAGCGGTAGCCGTCGACCGTGAACAGCACCACGGGCTCGACCTGCTGGAAGCGGTCCAGGACGCTGCGGGCGCCGAAGTCGGGAGCGCAGGAGGTCCACACACCGCCCACCGCGGCGGTGGCGAGCAGCGCGACGGCGGCCTGCGGGATGTTGGGCAGATAGCCGCTGACCCGGTCGCCAGGGGTGACGCCGAGCCGGCGGAGCGCCGCGGCGAGCGAGGCGACCTGCCGGGACAGCTCGGCCCAGCTCAGGATGCCGGTCTCCATGCGCTCGTCGACGTACAGCACGGCGGGCAGCCCGGCGCGGGCGGTGTCCAGGGCGGGCCGCAGCGCGTGCTCGGCGTAGTTGACGGTCGCACCGGGGAACCAGCGGGCGCCGGGCATCGAGTCGTCGGCCAGGACGGCGTCGTAGGGGGCGCCGAAGCGTACGTCGTACCACTCGGTGAGCGCCTGCCAGAAGGCCGCCGTCTCGCGCACCGACCAGGCGTGCAGTGCCGCGTAACCGCCCCGCGGGTCGTCGGGCAGGACGGCGGGGGCGCCGAAGCGCTCGTGCGCCCAGCGCTGGAAACGGGTCACCGAAGCGCGGGCGACGCGTTCGGGTCCCGGTGTCCACAGGGCTTCCGGCGCGAGGTCGGCTTCGGGCTTGCTGGTCATGGGGCGGCTCCAGGACGGTCCACGGCACGGCTGGTCAGGACGATGCCATGCGATCGTCCGGCGCGCCAGGGCGGGTCGCGGACCGCGGGTCGCACCCGAAGGTGAACACCGGCTGAACGTGCGGCGCGGCAGGCCCGGGCAGTGGAAAGGTGGGGGTCATGGATGTTCGGGACCTGCTGCGGTCGCTACGGATGGCGGGTTCCGCCCAGGGACGGCGTACGGCCAGATCCGCCTGGCGGCGGCGGCGCACCGACGCCAGGGACCTGCCGGGGCACCGCGCGGAGCGGGCCAGGGTGCCGGGGGCGGCGGTGGCGGCCGAGCCGGCGCCGGGCGGCGGCACGATCCGCTTCGCCCGGTCGGTGCTCCAGGTGCGGGTCGGGGTCGGCGGCGCGGTCTTCTGCGGCTGGGACGGTGCGCAGCCCGAGCCGTCGTACGCGGTCGCGGCCACCCCGAAGTGGGGCTCGCCGCGGGAGCGGGCGGCCGGCGGGTGCCCCGAGGCGGACCCGCGGGCGCTGCTCGAACCCGACCCGGACGGCTGGCGGGTGGTGTCGGAGCGGGTGACGGTGCGGGTCTCCCGGCACGGCGCGGTGGAGATCCGCACCCCGGGCGGCAAGCTGCTGCGCCGGGAACTGCCGCCGCGCTGGTGGGACCCGGTGGGCGCGGAGCAGGGCCGGGGCGGGGCGCGCTGGGTGCAGCGCTCCGAGACACCGGCCGACGCCCGGGTCTACGGCCTGGGCGGCCGGGCGGCGGGACCGCGGCTGGCGGCGGGCTCCTACCGGCTGTGGAACACCGACCCCGGCGGTTCCTTCGAGCCGGGCGACGACCCGCTGTACATCACGATGCCGGTCCAGCTGGTGGTCGCCGACGCGGGCTGCCACCTGGTCTTCCACGACAACTCCTGGGACGGCCGGGTCACCTTGCGGGACGGCGAGGAGGGCGCGGGCTCGGGTCACGACCGGGAAGGCGGCTGCGAACTGCGGATGGACGGCGGCCCGCTGCGCTACTGGGTGATCACCGGGACGCCCTCGCGCGTCCTGGCCGGCTGGACCGCGCTGACCGGGCGGCCCGCGGTGCCGCCGCGCTGGGCGCTGGGCTACCACCACTCGCGGTGGGGCTTCGGCAGCGAGCGGGAGGTGCGCAGGGTCGTCGACGGCTACCGCGAGCGCGGGCTGCCGCTGGCGGTGCTGCACCTGGACATCGACCACTTCGACGGCCACCGGATCTTCACCGCCGACCCGGAGCGCTTCCCCGACCTGCCGGGTCTCGCCCGCGACGTGGCCGCGCAGGGGGTGCGCCTGGTGTCGATCGTGGACCCGGCGGTGAAGGCCGAGCCGGGGCTGGCGGTCTACGACGGGGGCCGGGCGGTGGACGCGTTCGTACGGGACGCGCGCGGCCGGGAGGTCAGGGGCGTGGTGTGGCCGGGCGACGCGGTCTTCCCCGACTTCACCGACCCCCGGGTGCGCGCGTGGTGGGGCGGCCTGTACGCCGAGCGGCTCGCGCAGGGCTTCGCCGGGGTGTGGCACGACATGAACGAGCCGGTGTCCTTCGCCGCTTTCGGCGACGCCACCTTGCCGCGTTCGGCCCGGCACGCGCTGGAGGGCCGCGGCGGCGACCATCGCGAGGCGCACAACGTCTACGCGCTGGCGATGGCCCGCGCCGGATACGACGGGCTGTGCGAACTGCGCCCGGAGCAACGCCCCTTCCTCTTCTCCCGGTCGGGCTGGGCGGGCATGCAGCGGTACGGCGGCACCTGGTCGGGCGATGTGGCGACCGGCTGGGCGGGGCTGCGCGCGTCGCTGGCGCTGGTGCTGGGGCTCGGCCTGTGCGGGGTGCCGTACTCGGGTCCCGACGTGGGCGGTTTCACCGGGTCGCCGTCGCCCGAGCTGTATCTGCGCTGGTTCCAGCTGGGCGCGTATCTGCCGTTCTTCCGTACGCATTCGGCGATCGACGCGGGGCACCGCGAGCCGTGGGAGTTCGGGCCCGAGGTGCTGGCGCACGCCGGGGCCGCGCTGGCGGGCCGGGGCAGGCTGCTGCCGTACCTGGACACCCTGGCGCATGTCGCGCACCGCACCGGGGCGCCGTACGTGCGCCCGCTGTGGTGGAATTCGCCCGGCGACCGGGCGCTGCGGGACTGCGGTGACGCCTTCCTGCTGGGTGACTCGCTGCTGGTCGCGCCGGTGCTCGAAGCGGGCGCCAGGACCCGGTCGGTACGGCTGCCGCGCGGGCTCTGGTACGACACCGCGACCGGTGAGCCGCACCGCGGGCGCGCGCAGGTGCTGCTCGACGCGCCGCTGGGCCGCATCCCGGTGCTGGCGCGCGCGGGCGCGGTGCTGCCGGTGGCGGGCGCGGACGGCAGGACGGAGCTGGAGGTGTGGGCGCCGCGGCAGGGGAGGACCGGCGGCGGGGTGGTCTTCACCGGCGACCCCGAGGGGTGGGCCAAACCGCGGATGGAGCGCTTCGTGTCGCGGTGGGCGGACGGCGCGGTGGTCGTCGAGCGGGACGGCGGGGCGACGCCCGCCTACACCGTACGGGTGCGCGGCGCCGGTTCGTAGCCGCCGGCGAACCAGCGCCCCGCCGCCAGGGTGTGCAGCGGGAAGCCCAGTTCCTGCGGGGCGTCCAGCAGTTGGTGGCCCTCGGTCTCGTCCGTCGGTACGGACGGCGGCAGTTCGCCGGCGTCGCGCTCCGGCAGCAGCCCGAACAGCAGCAGATAGCCGCCGGCCTCGTCGGTGAGGGCGTCGGCGAGTACGACGTCGGAGTCGGCGGCGGTGATGCCGGTCTCCTCGGCCAGTTCGCGGGTCACCGCGTGCTGCCAGCTCTCGCCGTGGTCGATGAAGCCGCCGGGCAGCGCCAGCAGGCCGCGGCTGGGCTCGATGGTGCGGCGGATGACGACCAGGCCGGTGCCCCGCGGCCCGCGGACCGGCAGCAGGGCGACGGCGACCGGCGAGGGATTGCGGTAGGCGAAGGTGCCGCAGCCCGGGCAGCGGCGCGGCCAGCCGGCGTCGGCCGGGTAGCGCGTACCGCACGAGGAGCAGTGGGAGTTCTTCACCGGGTGCGTCACCGCGGGCTCCATCGGGGGCTCCGTCGAAGGCGTCGTCGGGGGTTCTGGCACGGCAGCGGACACGCCCGGACTGTATCCGATCACCTGTCGCGGCACGCCCGGGACCTGATAGGCCAGAGGGATGCCGAAACTCACTTCTCTCCTGCGGGCACTCGCCGTGCCTCTCGTCACACTGGTCGCGGTCGCCGCGGGCGGTCCGGCCCAGGCGCGTTCCGGGCATCCGGGGCATCAGGAGCCCACGGCGCCCGCGCAGTTCGTCGCGCTGCGGGACGTGGACCCGACGATCATCCAGGAGATGCGGTACTACAGCCCGCACAACTTCACCGGCGCGCCGGTCGACGGCTACCGCGCACCGATGTGCATCCTGACCAGGGCCGCGGCCGAGGGCCTGCACCGGGCGCAGGTGCGGCTGCTGCGCAGCGGCCACTCCCTCAAGGTCTACGACTGCTACCGGCCGCAGCGCGCCGTCGACACCTTCGTCACCTGGGCGGAGGACCTGGACGACACCAGGATGAAGGCGGAGTTCTACCCGCAGGTCGACAAGACCCGCTTGTTCGCGGACGGTTACATCGCCGCGAAATCCGGGCACAGCCGCGGCAGCACCATGGACCTGACGATCGTCCCGCTGCCGGCCAGGCCCACCCGCCCCTACCGTCCCGGTGAGCCGCTGACGCCGTGCTACGGCCCGAAGGACCAGCGCTTCCCCGACAATTCCCTGGACATGGGCACCGGCTTCGACTGCTTCGACACCCTCGCCCACACCCTCGACCCGCGGGTCCATGGCGTCCAGCACGCCAACCGGATGCTGCTCATGAACGCCCTGGACGCGCAGGGCTTCACCAACCTCCCCGAGGAGTGGTGGCACTACACGCTCGCTGCCGAGCCCTTCCCCGGCACGTATTTCGACTTCCCCGTGGACCGCGGGTCCCTGAGGCGCTGACGGGCGGGTCCCGAGGACTCCAGCATCACCGGCGCCCCGAGCAGTGACCCGATCGCCGCGCTCCAGTGGCGCGGGTCGCGGCCCGGGGTGTCCCACACGGCGGGCGACGCGCGCAGCATCCGCCCGGTCAGCTCCGCCTGCCGCGCCAGGTCGCCGGGCGGCCCGGCCGGGAGGCGTTCGACCAGGGCGCCGTCGAGGCCGTAGGCGCGGCAGATCCGCAGCGAACGGCACCGGCGGGGCGCGTCGAGGTGGGTGACGGCCAGGGCGTCCACTCCCCCGCAGACCTCGGCCGCGTAGGTGTGCGCGACCGCGTCGAAGTGGCCGACGCGGAAGGCGCCCTGCCAGCGGCCGTGGCCGTTGTGCGGTTCCGGCAGCAGCGCGTTCAGCTCGGGGTCCTCGGTGACCAGCGGCCCGGGCCCGTGCCGGGTGGTGTACGTGCGCACCACCCCCAGCCGCAGCCCCTCGCCCGCCGCGCCCGCCTCGGCCAGCAGCGTCTCGGCATTGCCGAAGGTGGTGGTCGACCAGGTGGTGTACGGGTGGAAGCCGTGCCATTCGTCCAGCAGGACGCCCTGGGCGCCCTCGAAGACCAGCGGCCCCCGCGCGGCCAGTTCGCGCAGCCGGGTCCCGTCGGTGAGCCGGACGGCGCGGGCGAAGGCGGTGTACGCCTCGGCGCACGCCTCCACCGGCGGTGCGGGCAGCGGGCCGAGTTCGTCGGTGAGCCGGTCCCGCAGCAGCCGCAGCCGGCGCAGCAGCCGGGGGCGTGACGCGCAGTCGCCCGCGGTCGGCGCGTCGTCCCGGTGGGCCAGCGCGTAACGGGCGGTCTCCCCGACCCCCATCCCGCACGAGCCGTGCCGGTCCTCGCCCCTGGCCTGCTCGCGCAGGCGGTTGGCGGCCGCGTGGTAGGGCGTGGTCAGCGGGGCGTCCCGGTCGACGCCGAGCAGCGCGTACGGGTCGGGGACGCCGAGCGCGCGCAGGTGGTCGGCCTCGGCGGCCAGCGCGAGCGGGTCCACCGCGGTGAAGCGGGAGAGCTGGGTGGGCACCCCGCGCAGGGTGCCCGAGCCGAACTGGGCGAAGGTGTGGTGCCGGCCGTCGGAGGTGACGACGTTGTGGGCGGCCTGGGCGCCGCCGTTGAAGCGGACGACGGCGGCGACCCCGCCGCCCTGGCAGAGCCGGTCGACGGTGGCGCCCTTGCCCGCGTCGCCGAAGCCGAGGTCCACGACGAGGGTGTGCCGGCGTATCGGCCCTGCCGGGGCCGGGGTCGCGCCCGTCACCGGCCCGACAGCGCCCGCGCGACCGAGTCGACCGCCGTGGAGCCGACGTCGGCCAGGTCGGCCAGGCCGGTGGCGAGGTCGATGGCCTCCTCGCCCAGGCCGACGGTCAGCGCGATGGTCTCGCAGACCGCGTCGAGGTCGTCCAGCTCGATGACGTTCTGGCCCAGCAGGCGGCGCCACAGGGTGAGGACTTCGGAGTTTCCCGCGTGGGAGGCGCCGGCCGGGAGGATGTAGTGGACGTGGAATCTGCGCTTCAGCTCGGCGAGGATGTCCTGGACGGGGATGTCGTGCGGGATCGTCTCACCGAGGACGGCGCGCACTTCGCGGGCCTTGACCTTGCCGTAGGGCATCTCGTCGCCGATGAGGAAGAGGTAGCCGCGCCGGCCGCGCTTGTCGTGGCAGTCCAGCGCGGTGTGCCGGGCCATGGCGTAGAGCGCGAGTTCGTACGACTCGGTCATCTGGCCGCCGCCCCCGCCCTCCAGCAGGATGTTGCCGAGGTCGTCGTCCATCCGGTTGTCGGACTCGAACTGGCCGAGTTGGAGCGGGACCTGGTCGCAGGTGGCGTCGCCGACCGCGCCGAAGAGGATCTGCGGGTCCTGGACGTAGCCCTTGCGCAGCAGCAGGCCGAACAGCTCGGGCAGTTTGGTCTGCAGGGTGCGCGGGACGCCGCCCATGGAGCCGGTGACGTCGAAGAGGACGGAGATGGCCAGCGAGGTGGGGTGCTCGACGGAGTCGCGGCTCTCGCGGACGGTCAGGCCGTGCGGGTCGAGCGACTGGTGCGCGCGCCAGGTGTTCCTGGGTGCGCTGTGCCTGACGTGGTCGCTGTAGGCGAAGGCGCCGGTGCCGGAGGCGGCTCGGTAGCGCTCGGCGGCGTCGTAGACGTTGGTGGACCAGCTTCCGCTGCCCATGGTGTGTCCCCCTTGCGGTGTGGTGTGCGGTGCGGTGTGCGGTGGTGCGGGCCGGTCACGCGGGACGCGCGGCCGGCATCGTGAACGGCCGGAAGGTGCGCGGGCCGTAGAGCCTTTCCAGCAGGTCGTCCAGTTCGGCGAGCAGCCGCCAGGCGTCCTGCGGGCGCCGGTGCTGCTCGGGCAGGGTGCAGCCGCGCAGGAAGGCGCGCAGCGGTGCCGGTGCGAGGTCGCCGATCAGCCCGCCGACGCACAGCGACGCCAGGTGGATGTCGGTGGCCGGGGTCGCCGGCAGGTGCGCCGCGGCCTCCGGCGGATAGCTGCCGGCGTGCTGGTGCAGCAGGACGGGGAGGTCGGTGCCGGTCGCGGTGGCGTAGCACCAGTCGACCAGGACCAGGCCGTGCATCTCCGGGTGGATCAGCACGTGTTCGGGGAAGACCGCGCCGTGGATCAGCCGGGCGCGGTGCGCCCAGCCCAGCGCGGTCAGCAGCCGCCGCCACATCCAGGCGGCGTCCCGCGGGTCGAGTCCGCCGGGGTGGGCCGCGGCGACCTCGGCGAGGGTGTGGAATCCGGTGAGCGCGGCGAGGGCGTTCACCACGTGCTCGGTGCCGTCGTCGTGCCGCTGCCGGAAGCTCTCGATCAAGGTCGGCGCGTAGGCGCGGTGGCGTGCCTCGCCAACCGTGCGCAGCCGGGTCAGGACGTCGGCCTCGTGCTCCATCAGGTCGTTGTCCCGCGGTTGGCGGGGGATCTTGAGTACGGCCGCGCGGCGGTCGCCGTCGTGGTCGTAGCGGGCGGTGCGCAGGGTGGCGAGGTCGCCGTCGGCGAGCACCGGGCCGAGGAGGTAGGTGTGGCGCGGGCCGGCGATGGTCTGCTGCCGGGCGTGCCAGGCGGCGGTGAGGCGGGCGAAGGCCGCGGCGGCCCGGTCGGTGCGGCCGGCCGGAGCGGTGTCGGGGTGCAGCAGCAGGGCGAGGCGGCGGTAGTGCCGGGCGGCGTCGCGCGGGTCGGCGGGGAAGCCGTCGGCCAGGGCGGCGAGGGCGGCGTCGAAGTCGGCCGGGCGGACACGGGCGGCGGCTGGACCTGGCCCGGCGGCAGCGGTGGCGGGGCGGGGCCCGGCGGCGGTCATCGCACCCCCGCCTCGCGGTCGGGGCGCAGCAGCGCCGGGTGCAGCAGCCGGGCGTCGCCTGCCCGGTAGAGGCGGGCGCGCGGTCCGCCGCGGCTGCCGGGCCGGGAGTCGGTCTCGCCGGTGGACTCCACGAAGCCGGGTACGGACAGCACCTTGCGGTGGAAATTCCCGGCGTGCAGCGGCGCGCCCCACACCGTCTCGTAGACCGCCCGCAGTTCGGTGATCGTGAAGGTCTCGCCGAGGAAGGCGGTGGCCAGCGGGGTGTACTCGATCTTCGCCCTGGCCCGCTCCAGACCGTCGGCGAGGATGCGCCCGTGGTCGAAGGCGAGCCCTCCGGCGTCGTCGGGACCGGGCCGGCGGCCGGTACCACCCCCGTAGGTTCCGGACCGCCGACCCTGCTCGAAGGGACGCGGACCTGCCGCGTCCGGTTGCCCCCGCGGTGATATTGCTTCGACCGGCAGCCAGCCCGCTCCCGCCGCGTCGCCGCCCGGCTGCGCGTCCGGCAGTCCGGGGGCGAAGGCGAGGTAGGCGACCGAGACCACGTGCATCCGGGGGTCGCGCTGCGGGCTGCCGTAGGACCCGAGCTGTTCGAGGTGGACCCGGCCGAGCGCGGCGGCGTCCAGACCGGTCTCCTCGGCCAGCTCGCGGGCCGCGGCCTCGTCGAGCGATTCGCGGCCGGCCCGCACGAAGCCGCCGGGCAGGGCCCAGCGGCCGGCGAAGGGCGGCCCGCCGCGCTGCACGGCGAGCACCTCCAGCCGGCCCGTGCGCAGCGTCAGCGCCACCACGTCCACGGTGACGGCGATCGGGTCGAAGGCACGCGGGTCGTACTCGGCCAGGAAGTCCCGTTCCGCCTGTGTGCCGCCGTCCGGATCCGTCATGACCGCCACTCCACTCCGCCATCGCCCCTGCGGTTTGTATTCTCACTGTGAGTCTTTCTCGGTACGAGAAGAACGTATCACGGTCCTGTGGCGGCGTCCACGACGGACCGGGAGGATCCCGCGGCGCGGGACCGCTTGACGCTCCGTCACCTCGGGGGAACACTTCCGGCATCGCGATGCCGCCCGGGGGGAGGGCGTCGCGCACACCGCGTGTCCGCGCGTGCCCATTCCCGACACGGTCGTCACCGACCGGGCAAGGGAGCGTGACATGAGCCAGACCGTCCCGACCTATGTAGCCGCGATCGACCAGGGCACCACCTCCACCCGCTGCCTGATCTTCGACGCGGCGGGCCGGGTCGTCGGGTCCGACCGGCGCGAGCACCGGCAGATCCTGCCCAGGCCCGGCTGGATCGAGCAGGACGCCACCGAGATCTGGGCGAAGGTCCAGGCCGTGGCGTCGGGCGCGCTGGCGGGGGCCGGGCTGCGCCCTGACCAGCTGACCGCGCTCGGCATCGCCAACCAGCGCGAGACGGTGGTGCTGTGGGACCGTTCCACCGGCCGCCCGGTGCACAACGCCGTGGTGTGGCAGGACACCCGCACCGCCGCGCTGTGCACGGAACTCGGCGGCGGCTACGGACAGGACCGCTTCCGCGACACCACGGGGCTGCCGCTGGCCCCCTACTTCTCGGGCCCGAAGATCGCCTGGCTGCTCGACCATGTGCCGGGGCTGCGGTACCGGGCCGAGCGCGGCGAGATCGCCTTCGGCACCATCGACTCCTGGCTGGTCTGGAACCTCACCGGCGGCACTGCGGGCGGTGTCCACATCACCGACGTCAGCAACGCCTCACGCACCCTGCTGATGGACCTGCACACCCTGGACTGGGACCCGGCGATCCTGGCCGCGATGGACATCCCCGAGGCAGTCCTGCCGCGGATCCGCCCCTCGGCCGAGGTCTACGGCACGGCCACCGGCCGGCTCGCGGGCGTACCGGTGGCCGCCGCGCTCGGCGACCAGCAGGCCGCGCTGTTCGGGCAGACCTGCTTCGACCTCGGCGAGGCCAAGAACACCTACGGACCCGGGAGCTTCCTGCTGCTCAACACCGGAAGCCGCCCGGTGCCGTCCGCCAGCGGCCTGCTCACCACGGTCGGCCACCAGCTGGCGGGCGAACGGCCCGTGTACTGCCTGGAGGGCTCGATCGCGATCACCGGGGCGCTGGTGGAGTGGCTGCGCGACCGGCTCGGCATCATCCGCTCCGTCGGGGAGATCGAACCGCTGGCCGCGAGCGTCCCGGACAACGGCGGCGCCTACGTCGTACCCGCCTTCTCCGGTCTCTTCGCGCCCTACTGGCGGTCCGACGCGCGCGGGGTGGTCACCGGCCTGACCGCGTACGTCACCAAGGCGCATCTGGCCAGGGCGGTCCTGGAGGCGACCAGCTGGCAGACCCGCGAGGTGGTCGACGCGATGCAGCGCGACTCCGGGGTACGGATCGGCGCGCTGCGGGTGGACGGCGGCATGACCGTCAACGGGCTGCTGATGCAGCACCAGGCCGACGTGCTGGGTGTGCCGGTGATCCGGCCGGTGGTCGCCGAGACCACGAGCCTGGGCGCCGCCTACGCGGCCGGGCTCGCCACCGGTGTGTGGGACGGACCCGACGAACTCAGGGCGCACTGGCGGGAGGACACCCGCTGGAGTCCGGCGATGACCGGGGCGGTGCGCGCCCGCGAATACCGGCGCTGGAAGAAGGCGGTGGAGCGCAGCTTCGGGTGGCTCGACGACGAGCGGGCGGTGCCGGTGGGCTGACGCCCGGGCCGGCACGGGTCGGCCGGCGGCGGGAGTCGGCCGGCGGCGCGGCGCAGGTGGCGGCGCAGGTGGCAGCGCATGTCAGCGGACGGCGCGGCTCAGGTGGCGGCGGGGGTGCGGCGGCCGGCCGCCGTCGCCGCCGCGTGCTCGACCACCGTGATCAGCACCTGCTTGGCCGACTCGCGCTCCCGCGCGTCGCACAGCACCACCGGCACCGCGGGATCGAGGTCCAGCGCGTCGGTGACGACGTCGGGCTCGTGCAGGGTGGCGCCGTCGAAGCAGTTCACCGCGACCGTGAAGGGGATGCCGCGCCGCTCGAAGTAGTCGACCGCGGCGAAGCAGTCCTCGAGCCGCCGGGTGTCGGCGAGCACCACCGCGCCCAGCGCGCCCTGTGCCAGCTCGTCCCACAGGAACCAGAACCGGTCCTGGCCCGGCGTGCCGAACAGGTAGAGCACCAGGTTCTCGCGCAGCGTGATCCTGCCGAAGTCCATGGCCACCGTGGTGGTGTTCTTGGACTCGATGCCCGCGAGGTCGTCCACCGGGCGGCCCGCCTCGCTCAGCGCCTCCTCGGTCCGCAGCGGCCTGATCTCGCTGACCGCGCCGACCAGGGTCGTCTTGCCGACCCCGAAGCCGCCGGCCACCAGCAGCTTGAGCGCGACCGGCTCCGCGGCGGACGGCTGACGGCTGCGCTCGGCTTCGGCGATGGCCATGATTCTTCAACTTCCCTGCGACGGTGGGGACTTGGGGTGTGCGTGGGACGCAAGAGCAGCCTAGCGGGCGTTACAGCGCCCGCAGACCGTTGATGACCTCGCGCAGGATGCTCTCGTCCGGCAGCTCGGCCGGCGGCACCGGCTGGCGGACCGTGACATGCCCGGCCTCCAGCAGATCGCCGATGAGTACCCGGACGACGCCTATCGGCAGATCGAGGTCGGCGGCCAGTTCGGCCACCGACACCGCCTGCGCCAGGCAGCGCTCGACAATGTCCAGGTGCTCGGGCGACAGAGTGCGGTCGTCGTCCAGACCCGCGTCGGCGTCGTCGGACCGTGCGATCACCAGGGCGATCAGGTCGAGCTTCGCCTCGGCCGCGTGAGTCGTGCGCCCGCGGGTCATCGCGTAGGGCCGCACCACCGGCCCCGCCGCGTCGTCGTACCAGCGGTCCGATTCAGACGTCATGTCACCCTGTCACCCCAACTCCGTTCGCCGGCCGTCAGCCGCTCAGTGCCGTGCCGCCGCTGTGCCGCGGCGCGGTGGCCAGATGGACCCCCACCCGCTTGACCAGCAGCGCCATCTCGTACGCCACCTGTCCGACGTCGGAGTCCGCGTCGGCCAGCACCGCGAGGCAGCTGCCGTCGCCCGCCGCCGTGACGAAGAGGAACGCGTCGTCCAGTTCGACGATGGTCTGCCGGACCCGGCCGGCGTCGAAGTGCCGGCCGACGCCCTTGGCCAGGCTGTGGAAGCCGGAGGCGACCGCCGCCAGATGCTCCGAGTCCTCCCGTGTCAGACCCGCGGACGCCCCCCTGGCCAGGCCGTCCCCGGAGAGCACCATGGCCTTGCGGACATTGGCGACCCGTTCGACCAGGTCGTCCAGGAGCCAGCTCAGCTCGCGTGTCGGGCTCGATGCTGCGGTCATCGACCGTTCTCCTCAGGTGTCGTTCGCTGTGCTGTCGTCGATGGGTCGTCGCCGGGAGGCGCCGCGCCGTCCGGCTCGGCCTCCGCTGCTTCGCGGCCGCGCTGCCAGCCGCGCTGGATCGCCGACATCCGGTCGCGCACCTCGTCGGCGGACCGCTCCCGGCCGCCGCCGCGTTCCACGTCGGCGTTGCCTTGCCGCGCCGTGCCGGCCCGCAGCTGCGGTGCCAGGCTGGCCTGCCTGACCCGCCGGGGCAGCACGACACCGGTGTCCTTGCCGCCCTCGGACGGCTCGGGCGCCGCGGGCGGCGTCTCCTTGCGGGGGCGGGGCAGCGACGGTACGGCCGCCACCGGCCGCGGGGGCTGCTGGGCGGGGGCCGCGCCGGGGGCCGGCTCGTCCTGCGGGTGGCCGCCGTCCGCCGCCTCCCCGGGTGCCGGCTCCTCCGGTACGGCCGCGGGGCGGGCGCGGTCGGAGATCAGCGCCGCCTTGCGGGGGCGGCGGCGGGGCAGCGGGAGCGGGGCCGCGGGGGCCTGCTCGTCGCTCGTGCCGCTCGCGCCGCCGGCCAGCTCCTCGGGGTCGTCGAGCACGTCCAGGCCCCGGCTGAAGGCCGCGCTCAGCGGCTCCTCCGGATCCGGCGCGTGGTCCTTGTGCCGCTCGCCGCCGACGTCGTCGACGCCTTCGAGACCCCACTGCCGGAAGGTGTGCTCGGTGTCGCCCGGCGTATCGAGGCCGCGCGGCTCGGCGGCCCCGGGCAGCGGGGTGCCCGCGGTGTCGTCGGCCGCGTCGCTGAGCAGCGTCTCGGGGATCATGACGACGGCGGTGCTGCCGCCGTACGCCGACTGCCGCAGCGAGACCCGCACGCCGTGCCGCTGGGCGAGCCGGCTGACCACGAACAGGCCGAGCCGGTCGGTGTCCGACAGCTCGAACTCGGGCGTCTCGGCGAGCCGCAGATTCGCTTCGAGCAGCGCGTCGGGCGTCAGCCCGAGGCCGCGGTCGTCGATCTCCAGGACGAATCCGTTGGCGACCGGCTCGCCGTGCAGCTTCACGGTGGTGTGCGGCGGTGAGAAGACCGCGGCGTTCTCGATGAGTTCGGCGAGCAGGTGGGTGACGTCGGCGACCGCGGCGCCCGCGACGGCCAGCCGCGGCAGCCGGCGTACCTCGATCCGCTCGTAGTCCTCGACCTCGGCGATGGCGGCGCGGACCACGTCCATCAGCTGTACGGGCTTGCGCCACTGCCGGGAGGGGGCCGCGCCGGACAGGATGACCAGGCCCTCGGCGTGCCGGCGCATACGGGTCGTCATGTGGTCCAGCCGGAAGAGGTCGGCCAGTTCCTCGCTGTCCTCGGCGCGGCGCTCCATGGCGTCGAGCAGGGTCAGCTGGCGGTGCAGCAGCACCTGGCTGCGGCGGGCGAGGTTGACGAAGACCTCGGAGACGCCCTTGCGCAGGTCGTTCTGCCGGACGGTGGCCTCCACGACGGCCCGCTGGAGGGTGTTGAGCGCCTTGCCGACCTGGCCGATCTCGTCCTCGGCGTACTCCAGCCGCGGCACCTCGGTCTCGACGTCGATCTGCTCGCCGGCCGCCAGCCGCCGCATGACCCGCGGCAGCCGGGTGCCGGACACCTCCTGGGCCTCGCGGCGCAGCCCGGTCAGGTCCCTGATCAGGCCGCGCCCGATGCGTACCGACACGAACAGCGAGGCGATCACCGCGATCAGGCCGACCCCGCCGACGAAGGCCGCCTCGACGATCGCGGTGGTCGCGATCGGCTGGTTGTGCCCGCTGAGCTGGGTGTCCGAGGTGGCGCCGAGCCGGCCCAGATCGTCCATGGCGGTCGCGGCGACCCCGGGCCAGGACAGGTGGGCGGCGACGATCGGCGCGTCGTCGACACCGCCGGCGATCACCGCGTCCTCGGCGGACCGCAGCGTCCTGCCGTTGGTGTTCTGCCAGTACGCGTCGTAGGGCGCGCGCTCCTCGTCGGTCAGCAGCCGCAGACTGCCGCTGTAGTAGTTGCGCTGTTCCGCGACGGCGAAGGTGAAGGACCGCAGTTCGGCCGCGCTCATGTGCCCGGTGCTGATCGCGGCGGCCATCAGCGCGTCCTCGCGGCTCACTTCGTCGCGCGCCCGGCCGAGCTGCACGACCGCGCGGTGCTCGTCGTCGAGCTTGAGGTCGTTGTGCGGGTTGAGGGCGTCGAACAGCTCGAAGGCAGGCTCGGTCATCGCGTTGTACGCCTGGAAGACGTCGTTGCGGCTGATCCGGCCGTCGTCGGCGCGCTGCCGCAGCGAGGTGAGGCCTTCGACGGTGCTGAGGAAGGTGTCGAGCCGGCCGCGGGACTCCGAGTCGAGGGCGCCGCGCACACCGGAAGCGGCGACCCGGGTGCGCATCTTCGCGATCGACGCGTCGGTGACCTGCTGCTGCTTGTTGTAGCCGATCCTGGCCTGCGAGTCCCGGGTGTTGGCCACGTAGATCATGGCCGCCCTTCGCTCCTGCTGGAGGCTCTGCACCGCGTCCTGTCCCGGGTAGCCGACGTTGTCGGTCACCCGCTGCACGTCGGGCCGGTCCAGCAGCGCGCGGCCGGTCACCGTGGCGGCGAAGGCCCAGATGACCGTGAGTGACACCAGAGGGATCAGCAGCAGCGCCACGATCTTCCGGCGGATCGTCGTACCGCGAAAGCTCATGGCCTCCCCAACGTCTCCCCCGCAGTGGGGGCGTCTGTCGCGTTTAAACGGCGCGAGCCTACTACCGCGTCAGGGGTAACTCGAAAGCTTGTCAGTGGGTTGGGCAGGTCTGCGCCGAAACGTACCCCGGAATGCACCAGGAGGTTTCGGGGCAGCCACTCTTCATGGACTTCCAACGGCGGACCGTGTGGGAAGAAACCGAGACCCGGCCTCGGATGGCCGACCCGGTGCGGGCCGCGGCGGTACGGGCGGGGCTGATCGGCGCGTTCGCGCTGGTGCAGGCGGTCACCGACGTCGTACTCGCCGCGGGGCACTCGTGGCTGTCCGCACCCCTGCTGCTGACCACGGTGCTGACCTCCGTGGTCGGCACCTGGGCGGTGCTCGACGTGTGGGTGACCCGGCAGGTATGGAACCAGCGCAACGGCGTGGTGTCCAGCCCCAGCAGCGCCGCGAGGACCCTGCGCCGGGAGCGGCGCAGGGCGCGGCGGGCGGCCCGCAGGGCCGATACGCAGGCGGGCACGGCGACGGCGCCCGGCGGCGGCTCAGTGGCCAGGCGGCGGCACGAGCCGCGGCACCTCGGGGTGTGAGCGGGCGGCTGGTCAGCGCTTGGCGGCCGGGGCGCGGGGGTGCGGTGCCGCCCCGGGCGGGGCCTGCGGTACGGCGTCGGGTGCGGGCTCGGACACGGTCGCCGGTGCGGCTTCCGGCGCGGCCTCGGGTACGGCCTGGGTCCCGGTTTCCGGTGCCGCTTCTGCCGGGCTCTCCTGTGCCGCCTCCGGCGGGCGGCGGAACATCCGGGTGGCCGTGATCTCGCCGTGCACCTGCTCGCCGTGCGGGTCCTGCACCGGAAGGCCGGGCCTGAGGTGCTCCTCGACGCTGATGTACTTCAGGCCCGCCCGCAGATCCGCGTCGTTGCGCAGCCTGACCACCAGCGGGAATTCGGCCAGCGCGGTCGTGTCGAAAAGCCCCGTGGTGTAGATCAGCTGCACGCCCAGCGCGTCCGCCACGGCCCGCTGGAGCTCCAGCAGATACGTGGCGTTGGCCCGCCCGATCGGGTTGTCCAGGAAGAGCGTGCCCGCGTGGCGCTGCCGGTCCCTGCCGCGGTCGTTGCTCCGCAGCGCGGCCATCGTGCAGTACAGCGCGATGGCGGCGGTGAGCAGTTGGCCGCCGGAGAAAACATCACCCATCTGGCCTACGGGAACGCGCTCGGCGCGCAGCACCGCGTCGGGCTTGAGGATCTCCACGGCGATGCCGCGCGGCTGGAGCGCCGCGCCGACCGCGCGCAGCAGCAGTGACATCCCGTCGCGGCGCAGGTCGGAATTCTTGCGCAGCGCCGACCTGGTGGCCTCGTCGATGACCTCGCCGAGGCGCTCGGTGAGCACCGCCTGGTCGGGGTCCTCGAAGCGGATCCGCAGGAACTCCTGGCCCGACCACTCGCCGAGGCCTTCCGGCAGCCGGGACAGCCGCTGCGCCGAGCGCAGGGTGGCGAGCGCGGACTCGACCAGGCCGCGCAGCCGGTCCACGATGATCTCCCGGTTGCGCTCCAACTGGCCCAGTTCGTCGGTCAGCACCCGCAGCCGGGGCGCGAAGGCGCCCGCCCAGGCCGCCGCGTGCTCGGGCAGCGCGGCGCCCGGCAGCTCCCTGATCTGCTGTCTGGCCGGCGTCCTGACCTGCTCGAAGCGGACCGCGTTGGCGTGCCTGACCAGGACGTCGGCGGACTCGCGCAGCTGGGTCTCGGCGGCGGACAGGTCGGCGGCGCAGCCGCGCAGGCTGCGGCGGGCCTCGGCGGCGGACTGCCTGGCCGCCTCCTGGCTGCCGGGATACGGCTCCGGCTCCTCGTCGTCGCCCTGGTGCTGCGGGCCGCCGTCGCGCAGCAGGTCGCGCAGGAGCGCGGCGGTCTCGTCGAAGCCGCCGGCCGCGTCCTCGGCGGCCCGGTGCGCCGCGACCAGGTCGGCGTGGGCGGCGGTGGCCTGCTCCAGGGCCTCGGTGCGGGCGGCGACCTCGGTGGTGGCCGCCCGCAGCAGTTCCTGCGCGTGGTCGGCGTCGCGCGGTCGCAGAGCCGCGGGCAGCTCGGTGTGGTGCGGCGCGCCGCCGGGCGGTGCGAGGCGTTCGGCCTCACCGCGGAGCCGGCCCAACTGCTCGCTCGCGGTGGACGCCCGGGTTTCCAGCGTCTGTACGAGCGCCTCCGCGCGGCCCGCCGCCGCCTGCCGGGACGGGCCGTCCGAGCCGTCGGGGCCTTCCAGCAGCTGGGCGGCGCGGCTGCGCACCTTGTTGGTGAGCCGGTCCAGTTCGACCAGGGCGGCGTTCTCGGTGCTTTCCGCCCGCGCCTGCTCGGCCCGCAGGTCGGCGCCGACGCCGACCTTCTCGTAGACCTCGGAGGCCGCGCGGTACGCCTCGCGGAGCGCGGGCAGGGAGCCGGCCGCGACGTCCGCGTCGGCGTCCGCGCCCGACGTGCCGTCGTCGGGGGCGCCGGCGATCTCGGCGCGTTCCGCGCGCAGGACGCGGGCGGTGCGGCGGGCGTCGTCCGAGGCGCGCTGGGCGGCCCTGCGGTCCTCGTCGGCGGCGCGGGCCTGCGCCAGGTAGGCCTCGGCGCGGGCTTCCGCCTCGGCCGCGTCGGCGGCCAGCTCCCGTGCCGTGCGCTGCCAGTTGGCCCGCTCCCGCAGCCGGTGGGCGAGCCCGGCCAGCGCGTCGGCGCTGCGGCGCGCCTGCTCGGCGGCGGCCCTGCGGACGTCGCTGTCCTGCGCGGCCTCCGCCGCGGCGGCCTCCGCCTCGCTACGGGCGGCGCGCGCGGCAGCCAGTTCCGCCCGGGTGCGCTCGACGGTGTCCCGGGCCGCTGCCGCCTCCGCGGCCAGTTCGGCGAGCCGCCCCTGCGGGCAGGCGGCGCGCCAGGAGGCGAGCCGGGCCGCGAGCGTACGGTCGTGAGCGAGGCGGCCGGCCAGCGCCCGGATCTCCTCCTCGCGTGCGGTCGCCCGGGTCCGCAGCGCCTGGCGTTCGCCGTCCGCGGCGAATTCGTCGTGCATCGCCGGATTCGGCGGTACGAGGAAGACGTCGGGCGCGGTGCCGGCCGTGGGCGGCGGCGCGAGCAGCGCCGCGGCGGTGCCGACGGCCACGGTGGAGCGCGGCAGCAGCGCCGCCTGCGCCAGGACGTCCCTGGCCCGCTGGTAGCTGCCGGGGTCGGTCACGACGACCCCGTCGACCAGCTCGGGCCGGGCAGCGAGCACCACCGCGTGATCGACCGGGTCCACGGCCTGCGCCAGGTAGCGCCAGCCGGGCAGCGCGGGAATGCCGTGCTCGCCCAGATACTCGACGGTGGCCAGTACGTCGGGTCCCGGCGGCAGCAGGCCCCCGTCCCCGAGCGCGCCGAGAATCCGCGCGTCGTCGGCCGCGGCGGTCCGCAACTCGAACATCTGCCGTTCGGCTGCCGCGACCGCTCCGTCCAGCAACTCCCTCAGCGGCTCGGCGAACTCGTCCAGCATGCCGGGGCTGAGCCCGCCGTCGCCCTCGTGCCGGCCTTCTGCCCGCGCGGCCGGGCCGCGCGCTCCCCCGCGGACCCCGTCGGCACCTGCTCCGGGCCACCCGCCGGCAGCCTCACCGGTCCGCGCGGAGGTGCCGGTCGCACCCTCCGGAGCGGACCCCTGGCGGGCGACGGGCTCACCGGGTCCTCCCGCGCTGCCAGGCCGCGTACCTGGGCCGACTCCGGTCCGGGCACCGGCGACCGCGCCCGCACCGCCGGACAGCGCGGATACGCCGGATGCGCCATTCGAGCCGTTGCTCTGCGGGACGACCGACTCGCCGGACCCACCCGTGCCGCCGGGCCGCGCGCCCGGGCCGGATCCCGGCTCGGCACCGGGCGCGCCCTCCGGAGCGCCGGCGAGTCCGCCCGGCGCAGCCGCGCCGCCGGGCCGCGCGCCCGGGACCGAGCCCTGCCGGAGACCGGCCGGCTCTCCGGACTCCGCCGCGCCACCGGAGTCGCGGACGCCGGACGCGTCGCCGCGTTCGGCTCCCGGCTGCTCGCCGGAGGTGCGGGCTCCGGTGCGGGACGAGGGGAGGCTGAGGAGGGCGGTCAGGCGGGGGTCGGTGGTCAAGGTGCTGGCGGCGACGGTGGCCGCGGCCAGGGCGGATTCCGCGGTGGACAGCGCGTCGGCGGCGCGGGCCGCCGCGAGCTCCGCGCGGGACTCGGCCCCCGCGGCGTCCCGCGCGTGGGCGACCGCGGTGCGTGCGGTGTCGGCGGCGGCGCGGGAGAGGGCGGCGGCCGACTCCTCCGCGTCGGCGGCGGCCAGGGCCGCGCGTGCGGGGTCGGCGTTCGGCGCCGAGCCGTCGAGCCAGCCGGACCGTACCGCCTGCGCGGTCTCCTGCTCGACCTCGGCGAGTCGCTGGGCGAGGTGCCCGGTCTCGCTGCGGGCGCGCTGCGCCTCGGTGGCGGCGGCGGTCGCGTCGCGGTGCGCGGTCTCCGACCGCGCCTGCAACTCCGCCGAGCGCTCCTCCTCGGCGTCGGCCTGCCGCTCGGCGCGGGCGGCGGCGGCGTGCAGCGCGCGTACCAGCTCGGCCGCGGCCGTGGTGCGGGCCGCGAGCGCGGGGGCGGCGTCCCTTTCCGCCTCACGGATGGCCGTGCTGACCCGTTGCAGCCTGTCCCCCGCGGCCCGCTGCCGCAGCACGGTCTCGGCCGCCTGCCAGGCGGCGTGCAGGGTGCGGGCGTCGGCCAGTTCGCGGCGCAGGGCCGCCGCGCCCTTGTCCGCGGCGGCCAGCGCGAGGGACGCGTGCCGGTAGGCGATCTCGGCCGCGGTCAGCGCGCTGCCCGCGCGGATCTGCTCGGCGTCGGTGACGGTGTGCGCGGCCTGCGCCATGTCCTGGGCGATCTCGGCGGTCCTGCCGCGCTCCTGCTGGGCGCGGGCGGACAGCCGCCTGGCCAGCGCGCGGGTGCGGCGCTCGGACTGGGCGTGCACGGCTCGCGCCCGGTCGCGGGCCTCGGCGCCGTCGACGATGCGTTCCAGCAGGTCGAGCGAGCCCGCGGTGAAGTCGCGCTCCGCGGTCAGCTCGGCGCGGCGGCCGAGCTTGCCCGCGAAGCCGTGGACGAGGTCGGCGAGGCCGTCGGTGTCGCGGGTGTCGGTGACGGCGCGCAGCAGCAGGTCGGTGAAGTCGGAGTCCTTCTTGACCGCGAACAGGCCCGCGGCCTCGCCCTCGTCGGCGTTCATCTCCCGCTGGTAGCGGAAGAGTTCGGGGTCGAGGCCGAGGTCGCCGAGGTGTTCGTTCCAGCGGTCGTGGATCTCCTCCCACACCACTTCCAGGTGCGGATACGCCTTGCCCGCGTCGGTGAGCGCGTCCCGGAAGCCCTTCATGGTGCGGCGCCTGCCGCGCGCCCCCGAGGCGCCCTCGGCCGACGGGCGCACCGCCGTGGCCTCGGCGACCGGCAGCGAGTCCAGGCTCATCCCGGGCCCCGGCCGGAAGGAATACCAGGCCTCGGCGAATTTGCGCGGGTCGGCCGACACCTGGCGCCCGCGCCACTCGCTGACCTTGCCGACCACGACGAGTTCGCCGGTCAGCGTGTGCTGCCACTCCAGCGCGACATGCCCGCAGTCCTCGGCGAGCAGGAATTTGCGCAGCACACCGGAGCTGGCGCCGCCCAGCGTATTGCGGTGCCCGGGCAGCATGACCGAGAAGATCAGCTTGAGCAGGACGGACTTCCCGCCGCCGTTCTCCAGGAAGAGCACTCCCGCGGGGGCCGGGCGGCGCGGCGGCCCGGCCGGCTCGTCCGCGAAGAAGTCGCCCTGCGCCGGTGCGGGCTCCGGCACCGGTTCGCCGACGCCCCGCAGGTCGAGCACGGTGTCGGCGTAACGCGCGCCCGCGGGCCCGATGGAGTAGAGGCGGAGTCGGGAAAGCTCGTACATGCGGCGGACTCTCGTGGCTGGGGTAGGGGAGGTGGACTCGGGCGGACGGCGGTTCAGGCGGAGGCGTGGAAGGGCAGTCCGGCGTCGGCGACCAGGTCCGTGCCGTCGTCGGACGCCGCCGCGGGCAGCAGGCTCGCGCTGCCGTCGGTGACCGCGACGACGCCGAGGTCGAGGATCTCGGCCATCGCCGCGCTGCCCGCCATGTCGCGCACCTGGAGCTGGTAGCGGGCGGTGGTGCGGTACGTGCCGCCGGACTCGTCGCCGGTGCGCTGGAGGAAGCCGGAGTCGACCAGGAAGGCGACGGCCTTGCCGATGATGCCGGTGGTCGAACCGGCCAGCCGTCTGGCGTCCTTGGTCGCGCCGGTGGCGGTGCGCCGGGTGTAGACCCGCCAGGCCGCCTCAAGGCCGGGTGCGTCGCTGGCCGGGTCGGTGATCTCGCCTGCCTCGTCGGCGCGTTCCTCCAGGCGGCGGCAGGCCTGGCGGACGAAGGCGTCCACCCCGTTGACCGTGATCCGGCCGATGTAGCCGTCGTCGGCGAGGTCCTCGGGGCGGGGGAAGGCGAGCGCGGCGGCGGCCAGGTGCGCCAGGCCGTGCAGGAAGCGGTCGCCGGCGTCGGAGGCGGCCCGGCGGGCGTAGTCGCCCATACGGACCGCGAAGACCGAGTCCTCGCCCGCCGCGACGGCCATGCCGGCCCGCGGCGACACTTCGAGGACGACCAGGCCGAGTCCTGCGGCGACCGCGTCGGCGATCCGGGCGAACCCGGGGTCCTCGCGGTGCCGCCTGACCAGCTCGGCGTATTCCGCGTCCCGGGCGGGCAGCAGCTTGGGCTGGAGGCCGAACCCGACCAGGCGGGCGGCGTCCGCGACGTCTCCCGCGGTCAGGGCCGCGCCGTCCTTGTCGCGCAGGCCGTCCCGGGCGTCGCGGGCGGTGTCGCGCAGGCCGTCGCGAGTGGGTGTCCCGTCGTCGCGGTGGTCGCTCACGTCGTTCTCTCTTTCGGGTCCGCGGGGCGGGCGGCGAGGCGGGCGGTGCCGAGGACGAGGTCGGCCCCGCCGAAGTCGGGGTCGTCCAGCTCGGTCCCGTCGTCCACCGCGAACAGGACCTGCGGCTCGCCCTGCCGTACGGCGGTGCCGACCGGCGGCGACGCCGCGTGCAGCGCCAGCAGCGCGACCAGATACGGCAGGTCGGGATCGCTGCGGCGGGCCTGCGCGAGCAGCCCCGACAGCCGGCGGGGCGCGTCGTGCGGCAGGTCGAGCAGGTCGAGCGCGGCCTCCAGCTGCTCGTCGGAGAAGCGGCTGTCGTCGGGGGTGGCGACGAGGTCGGGCTCGGGCATCTCGGCGCCCAGGTGGTCGCGTTCGAGCGGCGGGGTGAGCAGCAGGTCGACCAGGTCGGTCACCCGGACCACGGCCGGGGTGCGCAGCCCGGTGCCGCGGGCGAAGAAGGCGTCGGTCACCCGGGAGGCGCGCTCCACCGGCAGCGGCAGCAGCGGGGCGACCAGCTGGCCGTACAGGTCGAGCCCGGCGCGGGCGGGCGGCGCGGCGAAGGCCTGCCGGTCCTGCTCGGCCCGGAACAGCGGTCCCGCCTCCAGCAGCCGCGACTGCAGCTGGGTGTGCCGCCTGATGCAGTCCTTGACGATGTCGACCAATTCCGCGGCGCGCCGCTTGTGCTCGGGATCCTCCGCCTCGTCGCGCGCTTTGCGGATGTTGGTGAGGATCGCGTTCTCGTGGCGGTAGCGGTCGGCGACATGGTCGAGGGCCTCGGCGATCATGTCGGGGACCTGGCGCAGCCAGTCCACCGCCCGTACATTGCGCCGGGTCGCCTCCAGGGTGCGGCGCAGCGTCTCGGCGTACTGGACGGTGCGGTAGCGGGCCTGCTCGGCGGCCAGTTGGGCGTCGGCGAGCCTGCCGCGGGTGATCAGCACCTCCAGCTTGACCTCGGCGGCGATCTGAGCGCTGGTGACGTCGGTGTCGAGGGCGCCCACCAGGACGTTGACCGCCTCGTCGGTGGTGCGCAGATAGACGCTGCCGCCGGGGCCGGGCACCTCCTCGATCAGCTTGAAGTCGTAGTCCCGCCGCACATAGCCGCCGTCGGCGCCGAACGTGCCGTAGACGGCGCGGAATCCGCGGTCGGCGCTGCCGACATTGATCAGGTTCTCCAGCACCCAGCGGGCGACCCGCTCGTGCTCCGGATGGCCGCGGCCCGGTGCCTGGGCGGCGACCCGGGGCAGCAGTCTCGCCACTATCTGGTCGTGGTCGGCGCCGGTGTCGAAGTCCATGTTGAGCGTGACCAGGTCGATCGCGGCGAGCGCGACCTCCGCCATCGCGTACACCGCATACTCGCCCGCGAGGTTGACCTTGCGGGTGTCGAGGTCGTGCAGCGGCGCGGTGCAGGCGAGCGCCTTGAGCCGGCGGGCCAGGCCCTCGTCCGCGGCGGGGCCCGGGGCCGGCCGGGCGGCGCCCGGCAGGGGGTACGGGACAGTGGTGGTCACGCCCCACACATTAAGCGGTGCCACCGACAACGAACGAAACGGCACGGATCGCCACGGGACGGGCACGCGTTGTCGGTGCGGGATGCCATGATCGGTCCGCGGGTATCTTACGGCAGCGGTGGACACGACGGGCGGATCACCATGGCGGACGCGGGCACGGGTGCGGGCGGCGAGGCCGGCGCGGGCGCGGTCATCGACCTCAACGCCGATCTCGGCGAGGGCTTCGGCCGCTGGCAGCTCACCGACGACGAGGCGCTGCTGTCGGTGGTCACCAGCGCGAATGTCGCCTGCGGCTTCCATGCCGGCGACCCGGCGACGATGCGGCGGGTGTGCGAGCGGGCGGCGGCCGGCGGGGTGCGGATCGGGGCGCAGGTGTCCTACCGCGACCTGGCGGGCTTCGGACGGCGCTCGATGGACGTGCCGCCCGCGGAACTGGCCGCCGAAGTCGCTTATCAGATCGGCGCGCTGGAGGTCTTCGCGCGGGCGGCCGGGGCGGCGGTGGCGTATGTGAAGCCGCACGGCGCGCTGTACAACCGGGCGGTTCACGACGCCGAGCAGGCGGCAGCCGTCGTCGAGGGCGTCGTGCTCGCCGGCCGGCTGCCCGTACTGGGCCTGCCCGGCTCCCAGTTGCTGGCCGCCGCGACCGACGCCGGGCTGCGCACGGTGGCCGAGGCCTTCGCCGACCGCGCCTATACGTCCCAGGGCACGCTGGTGCCGCGCCGCGAGCCGGGCGCGGTGATCGGCGAGCCCGGCGCGGTGGCCGGCCGCGCGGTGCGGATCGCCTCCGGCGACGGGGTGACCTCGGTGGACGGCCGGCCGGTACGGATCGCGGCGCGCTCGCTGTGCGTCCACGGCGACACCCCGGGCGCCGCGCAACTCGCCGCCCGGGTGCGGCAGGCGCTGGAGGCGGCCGGGCTGCGCGTGGCGGCGTTCGTATGAGCGGCGGGGCGGCGGAATCGTGAAGTGCCGGGTGCTGGCGATGGGACGCGGTGCCGTTCTGGTCGAGACCGAGGACGGCGAGCGCGCGCAGGCGCTGCACGCCGAATTGCTGCGGCGGCGCGCGGCCGGGGAATTCGCCGAGGTGCGGGAGATCGTGCCGGCCGCGCGGACCGTCCTGGTCGGCGGCCTCGCCGACCCGCGGGCCTTCGCCGCCGCCGTGTCCGGCTGGGACGTGCCGCCGGTCGAGGCCGGCCGCGGCGAACTGCGGGAGGTGCCGGTGCGCTTCGACGGCCCCGACGCCGCGGAGGTGGCCGCGCTGTGGTCGGTCGGCCCCGGCGAACTGGCCCGGATCGTCACGGCCACGCCTTTCCGGGTGGCCTTCTGCGGTTTCGCCCCGGGCTTCGCCTACCTCACCGGCCTGCCCGCCGACCTCCACGTCCCGCGCCGCCCGACCCCGCGCACCGCGGTCCCTCCCGGCTCCCTGGCCCTGGCCGGCCCCTACGCGGGCCTCTACCCGAGGTCGTCCCCGGGCGGCTGGCAGCTCATCGGCACGACGGACGCTGCACTGTGGGACCCGGACCGCGACCCGGCCGCGCTGCTCTCCCCCGGCACCGAGGTGCGCTTCGTCCTGGCGGCCTCGTGACGCCGCCCGCGGTCCCGCGGCGGCCCGCCGCCGTGCCCTTGCGCCGCCGGGTGGCGGTTCGGGGCGGCCTGACGGTGGAGGCGGGGACGTGAGCGGGGCGGGGCTGCGGGTCGTGCGGGCGGGGGCGCTGACCACCGTGCAGGACAGGGGGCGGGCCGGGTTCGCACATCTCGGGGTGCCGCGGTCCGGGGCGCTCGACCTGCCCGCGCACCGGCTGGCGAACCGGCTGGTCGGCAATGACGAGCGGGCCGCGGGGCTGGAGACGACGGTGTCCGGCTGCGCGCTGCGGGCGTCGCGTACGGTGCTGGTCGCGGTGACGGGCGCGGCCTGTCCCGTACGGATCGACGGCCGCCCCGCGGCCTGGGGCGCGCCGGTGGTGGTGCCGGACGGCGCGGTGCTCGACGTCGGCGCCGCCACGACGGGGCTGCGCAGTTACGTCGCGGTGGCCGGCGGGCTGGCCGTCAAGGCGGTGCTGGGCAGCCGGGCCACCGACCTGCTGTCCGGGCTCGGACCCGCGCCGCTCGCCGAGGGCGATGACCTGCCCGTCGGCCAGGAGCGGGGCCGCAGCTGCGCGGCGGACGTCCTGCCGTACGGCGCGGCCGGGTCGGACCTCGTGCTGCCGTTCCTGCCCGGGCCGCGTGACGACTGGTTCGCGGCCGGCTCCCTGGCCGCCCTGGTCAGCGGGGCCTACACCGTCTCCCCCGCCTCCAACCGGATCGGCCTGCGCACGCTCGGCCCCGCACTGCGCAGGGCCGCCGGGCGGGACGGCGAACTCCCCAGCGAGGGCATGGTGCCGGGCGCCGTGCAGGTGCCGCCGGACGGCCGCCCCGTCGTCTTCCTCGCCGACCACCCGACGACCGGCGGCTACCCGGTGATCGGCGTGGTGCCCGAGGAGTCGCTGCCCGCCGCGGCCCAGTCCGCGCCCGGGACCAGGATCCGCTTTGTCGCGCTGCGGTCCGGCCGGCCCGAGCTGTGAGCGGCCGGGATGGGCGGTCGGTGCCCCGCCGACGGCACGTCATGGCCCGCGCCCGTGAGGGGGGTTGCCCCTCGCGGTGGCGTTCGCCTGGTCCGGTCCGCGGCCGGTTGCCCGCGCTTCCGGGTGACTGCCCCTTGCGGGTGCGCTGCTTGCCTGCGGCGCCCTCATGGTCGCTCGCGACCATTGCGGACCGGACTTCCCGAGCCGAACACCGGTAGGTCCGCCCTTCGACCATGTCCTAGAGGGGATCGATCCTCGGTCGGCCGGCGCGGGCGCGGGGCGTGGCTTCCTCGACCTGGGCACGGGTGACCTTGCGGTAGAAGCGCTCACCGTGGGCGTCGGTGATGTCGACGACGGCAGCGGTCCACTCCTCGGCGGGCTCCTCAGGGACGAGCCCGACCCGGTAGTGCGCGTCCCTGAGTACCTCCTCCGTCAGCCGGACCCCGGTGAACCGCTCGGTCAGCGCGAGGACCGCCGCCTTGTCGTCGAGGGGGTCGCTCGTGCTGTCCTCGACGTCCGAGAGGTCGCAGCCGGCCTCGCGCATCATCGGGAGGAGGGCGTCGGGGGTGCTGCCGTCCCTGAAGGCGGGGCCGTCGAAGGTGGTCCGCAGCTCCCCGTCCTCGTACCAGGAGAAGCCGGCCAGCGGCTTGCCACCGTTGCTGAAGTGCGTCACGGCCCGGCCTCCCGCCGAGAATGCCTCCATGAAGCGCGGCCGGATGCCCGTGCCGCCCCGTGCGATCTCCCAGACGAGCGTCCAGTCGCCGTCCTCCCCCGGCACGGTGAAGGCGCCCGCAAGGAAGGAGTCGTCCGAGTAGTCCGTCGGGTCGCACAGCTCGTCCTGGAGCTCGGTCAGCTCCTCGGCCCCCGCACACGTGCCCCGCGGCTCCGCGCCCATGGCCCGCAGCACCTCCTCCGGAGGCACGCCCCGGACCAGGGCCATGCTGTACCCGCAGTCCAGCGCGTTGCCGAACAGCCGGGAGGAGCGTATCCAGGCGTAGTCGTCCGCGGTCACCGAAGTCATGTGCCCCAGTCTGCCCGCCGCCGCTGACAGCGCGTCACGCCCCGCCGCCGCCCGCGGCACCGACCTCTAAACCGCCCGACACCGCGTGCACGTCGGCTGCCGGGGCTCGCCTCCTCTGCCGCAGAGGGCAACCGCCAGGGGCGCGAGGAACGGCGCGCGCAACCACAACGCAACCGTCGCATGGAGACGAGCAGCACCACCCCAGGGGCGACTGCGCGACCAGCCACGACGGACCGTCGCATGGAAACCGGCGGGCACCCCCACAGGACACGGGGTCATCGGGAGGCGGCGGCCCGCGTCGCGGCACGGTGGGCGTCGAGGAAGGCGGCCACCGCGGCCGGCCAGGTGTACAGCTCGGCCCGCCGCCTGGCGCGCTCGCGGCGTACGGCCGCGGGCACCGCAAGGAGGCGGCGGACCGCGTCGGCGTACTCCGCGGGGGTGCCGGCCGCCGCGCCGGCCGGGCCGATGAGTGCGGGCAGCGCGGACCGCGCGCTGGCCACCACCGGCGTGCCGCAGGCCAGCGCTTCGAGGGCGGCCAGCCCGAAGGTCTCCACGGGCCCGGGGGCGAGCGCCACGTCGGCGGTCGCGAGGATCGCCGCGAGGTCGTCGCGCCGCCCGACGTGGCCGAGGAAGGTCACCGGCAGCCGGCTTGCCCGGGCACGGGTGGTGAGCCGGCTGCGCAGCGGCCCGTCACCCGCGACGACCAGCGCGGCGTCCACCCCGGCCCGCCGCAGCCGCGCCAGCGCGGCGAGCGCGTCGTCCGGCCGCTTCTCCGGGCTGAGCCGGGAGCACAGCACGAGCAGTACGGCGGCGCCGTGGCCGTACCGTTCCCGCAGTGCGGGGTCGTGGTGGCCGGGGTGCAGCCCGGCGAGGTCGACGCCGAGCGGGGCGCGTACGACATTGCGTGCCCCGATCCGTTCGAATTCGGCCGCCGCCCAGGCCGTGGTGCACACCACCCGGGTGTAGGCGTACGCGGTGCGCCGGTTGAGGGCGTCGGCGGCGCGGCGGGCGGTCCCGGCCGACAGGCCCCACGTGCCGAGGACGCCGTCGGCGCTCTCGTGGGAGACCATGACCGCGGGCACCCGGTGGCGTCTGGCCCACTCGCCGGTCCAGCGCAGCGTGGTGCGGTCGGACACTTCGAGCCGGTCGGGCGCGAGCTGTTCGAGCAGCGCGGCGACGGGCGCGCGGCGGGCCAGTACGCGGTAGCCGCCGGTGCCGGGGATCTCGGGTCCCGGCAGGGTGATGACCCGGCCCTGTGGGGTGTGCTCGTCGGACGCCTCGGGTCCGGGGACGACGAGCACGGGCTCGTGGCCTGCCGCCGCGTACCCCTCGCCGAGGTGGCGCAGCGCGGTGCGCAGGCCGCCGGACACGGGGGTGACGAAATTCGCCACCCGGACGATGCGCAGGCCGGCGGCGGTCATGCGGCGGCCGCCGCCCGCTCGCCGAGCACCTGCGCGTAGTGGCCGAGGAGCTGGTCGCCGACGGCTTCCCAGCTGCGTTCGGCGACGGCCTCGCGCGCGGCCCTGCCATAGCGGACGCGCAGCCGCGGCTCGGCGTGCAGCAGCCGCACGGCGGTGCGCAGGGCGAGGTCGTCGCCGGGCGGCACGAGCAGGCCGGTCCTGCCGTGGCCGACCAGGTCGAGCGGGCCGCCCGCGGCGGGGGCGACCACCGGGACACCGCTGGCCATGGCCTCCTGGACGGTCTGGCAGAAGGTCTCGAAGGGGCCGGTGTGGCAGAAGACGTCGAGCGAGGCGTAGATGCGGGCGAGGTCGCCCCCGGTTCTGCGTCCGAGGAAGACAGCGCGCGGCAGCGCCTGGCGCAGGCCGTGCGCGCTGGGTCCGTCGCCGACCACGACGACCTGGACGCCGGGCAGTTCGCTGGTGCCGGCCAGCAGTTCGATGTGCTTCTCCGCGGCGAGCCGGCCGACGTAGCCGACGATCAGCTCGCCGCGCGGGGCGAGTTCGCGGCGCAGTGCCCCGTCGCGGTGCCCGGGGTGGAAGCGGGCCGAGTCGACGCCGCGCGGCCACAGGTGGACCCGGGGCACGCCCTGGCCGGTGAGCGCGGCGACCGAGGCGGTGGAGGGCGCGAGGGTGCGGGCGGCGGCGGTGTGCACGGCGCGGATACGGCGCCAGGCGGCGGACTCGCCGGCGTTCAGATAGGTCCTGGCGTAGCCGGCCAGGTCGGTCTGGTAGACCGCGACCGCCGGTATCCGCAGCCGGGTGGCGGCGGCCAGGCCGCGTACGCCCAGGACGAAGGGGCTGGCCAGGTGGACGAGGTCGGCCCGGTGCGCGGTGATGGCGGCGGCGGTGCGCCGGCCCGGCAGCGCGACGCGCACCTGCGGGTAGCCGGGCAGCGGCAGTGAGGGGACGCGGACGACGGGGCAGGGGTCGTCGGCCTCCTGGTCGTGCGGTCCCGCGGGCGCGACGACCAGCGGCTCGTGGCCGCGGCGGGCGAGGTGTTCGGCCGTGCGCAGCGCGCAGTGGGCCACTCCGTTGACGTCGGGCGGGAAGGACTCGGTGACGATGGCGACTCTCATACCGACGTTGTCGCCGTACCGGACGTTGTCAGGGCCACGAGGATCTTTCCCGAAGGGGAACGCCCCGTGAGCGTTGGGCCGCGGCCATGTGCCGCGGCCTGGACATCCACGACGCAATGCCCCCATCCGCCCCGCCGGGCCGGGTGCCCGGCGGCGGGAGGCGGGTCGGCGGCCCCGCGGTGTCAGCGGGAGGCGCCGCCGGAGCTGAGACGGCCGCGGACGGCGGTCTGGACCTCGGCCTCCTCCGCGGGATCGGCGGCCAGGCGGCGCAACTGGGTCAGGACGCGGACGTCGCCGGAGGTGGCGCGGTGCGCGGCCAGTTCCCTGGTGGCCTCCTCGCAGTCCCACAGGCACTCGACGGCGAAGCCGGCCGCGAAGCCCGGGTCGGCGAGCGCCAGGGCGCGGGCGGCCGTGCCGCGCAGCTGCGAGGAGGACGTCTCGCGGTAGAGGTGCCGCAGCAGGGGCGCGGCGCGGCAGGCGGCGAGCCGGCCGACGCCCTCCACGAGCGCGTCGAGCCCTTCGGCGTCGGCGCCGCCCGCCTGCACGGTGCGGCGCAGCGCGGCGAGTACGAGGTCGGCGTCCGCGGGGCCGCCGCGGCGGGCGAGCATCCGGGCGGCGGCGCCGCCGAGCGGGTCGGTGCGTACGGCCCAGTGGCGGGCGCGCACCAGGGCGGCGTCGTCGCGCATCCGCTCGAAGGATTCGACGGCGGCGCGTACGACGCGCTCCTCGACGGCCTCGGCGGCGGCCTCGATCAGGTCGAGGCACCGCGGGTCGCGGCGGTCGCCGAGGTGGCGCAGGGCGGCGGCGCGGGCGGCGGACGGGCCGCGCTGGGCGGCGGCCAGCAGCGCGGGGCGGTCCTCGGCCCCCGCGACGGCGGCCAGGCAGCGGGCGGCGGGCTGATCGCGCTCGACGACGGGGTGGGCGTCGAGGCCCTGTTCCGCCCAGTCGAGGACGGCGGCGACGCTCCAGCCGGGGGTGGGGCCTGCCGACCGCATTTGGCGCTGCCAGCGGTCGAAGCTGACCTGCTCCGCGGCCTTCCTGACCCGTTCCGCGGTGGCGGGCTGCGCGGTGTCCTCGGCCCACAGCTGCCAGGGCCGCGGTTCGTACGCCTCGCGGACGGCACGGGCCAGGGCGGCGTCGCCGTCGGGGGTCCGCGGGAAGCGGCCGACCACGGCGGGGCCGAGCCTGCGCAGTCCGGCTTCGCCGTCGCGTATGGCCAGCTCGTCGAGCGCCCACTCCCAGCAGCCGCCGGTGGCGGCGTAGCGCCGCAGCAGGCGCAGCGCGTCCCGGCGGCCGTAACCGGCCAGGTGGCCCAGTACGGACAGGGCCAGGCCGCAGCGGTGCTCGTCGGGGACGATCAGGTCGTCGGGGTGGAAGAGGTGCTGTTCGATCCCGTCGAGCGGGCCTTCCAGGTCGGAATAGAGCCGCGCGTAATAGAGGGAGCGCGACTCGACCCGCCAGTCGAGCCGGGGGTCGCGCAGCACGCAGTGCTCCAGGGCGGCGAGTGCGTCGGCCCGCGGCGCCGCGAGGGCGTGCAGGGGACCGTCTCCGCGCCCCCGCTGGAGGAGGCCGAGAAGGGTGCCGCTGGGCGCTATGTCTGGGTCGAACATGAGGTCAGCATCCGGTGCGGGGGGTTCCATGGCAACGGGATTTCCGCTGCTGATGCCCGGCATCCTTACCGGCCACCGGGCATTTCATGCCGGGCGGCAGGAGTGGACCCCGTGGGGACGGGCGGCGGCAGCCTACCGACTCGGGGGCGGGATGTCGCTTCCGGGCGTGCCGCAAAGCGGGGCATGACGGCTCCCGGGCGCCGGGCGGGCGGCCGGGCAGCGGCGGCCGGACGGCCGGCGGGCGTCCGGCGTGGCCGCCGTACGGCGGCCACGCCGTGGCCGGAAACCCACTGGGCATTTGGCATATGTCCCAAGCACCACCAGATCGGGTATCACGGAAACCCTTACGCCCCATCGCTCCCTGTGCAACAGTCGTTACCGGCCCCTTCCGTCCGCCACGGCCGTAGAGCGCCTGCCAGCAGACACGTTCGGAGAGCGTCATGCCGTCCCCAACGCACGCGGATCACACCGCCGCGCAAACCCCGGATCCCGGTGCGGTGGACGCGCTGATCTCCCAGGCACGCCGGCTCAGGACACGGGTCGACGCGGTGCTGGGGGACAGCGACGCCGCCGAGGATCCGCGGCTGCGCTGGCAGCGCGCGCTGTGCGACCTCGCCGTGCACCAGCTCGACGACCTCGGCGCCCACCTCGGGCAGCTCAGGGACGGCCTGGACCCGGAGGACCTGCCTGCTGACCGGCTGCTGCTGCTCGATGCGCCGCTGCAGCCCGGCGGACCCGACGCGGCCGTGGTGGGCGCGCTCGGCCGGGCCGGCAGCGCGCAGTGGGATCTGCTCACCGACGCCGCGCAGTGGTCGGACGAGCTGTACCGGATCTTCGGCCGCGCCCCCGAGGACGGCCCGCTCACCCTGGACGAGCTGCCGTCCTGGCTGTTCGCCGAGGACCAGTCGGTGCTCACCGAGATGGTGACCGGCTGCCTGGTGGACGGGCGGCCGATCGACGGCGAGTTCCGTATCGTGCGCGCGGACGGCTCGGTGCGCACCGTGCACATGGTGGCCGAGCCGGTGCTCGGCGCCGACGGCGGCACCGAGTCGATGTGGGCGGTGCTGCGGGACGTCAGCGACCTGCGCCGCAGCCAGCGGACCCTGCGGGAGACCCGGGAGTCGCTGCAGCGCCAGCGGCAGATCGCGCAGACCGAGCGGCGGATGGCGGTCGAGCTCCAGGAGGCCGTGCTGCCCCCGTGGCGGGGCGCCCAGCGCTTCCCGCAGGACGGCGGGCCCACCACCATGGACCTGGCCGCGCACTATCTGCCGTCCGCGACCAGCGCCCTGATCGGCGGCGACTGGTACGACGCGATGCAGCTGCCGGACGGCGCCTCCTTACTGACGGTGGGCGATCTCACCGGACACGGGGTGACCGCCACGTCCGGCATGGCGATGCTGCTCGGCGCCCTGCGCGGGATGGCCGTCGCCGGCCTGCAGCCGGGCCCGCTGATGGGCTGGCTCAACGAACTGCTCGACACCTCGCCGCAGCCCGCCCTCGGCAGCGCCCTGTGCTGCCGTTACGATCCGGCCACCCGGGTGCTGGAGTGGTCGCAGGCGGGCCACCCCGCCCCGCTGCTGTTCCGCAACGGGGCAGGGCGGTCCCTCGATCCGCCGGACGGCGTCCTGCTCGGCGCCACCTCGGGCGCGCAATACGCCCAGGCGCACGAGCAGCTGGCCTCCGGCGACCTGCTGGTGCTGCACACCGACGGCCTGCTGCCGCGGCGCACCCTTGTGGACAGCCCGGTCACCGGCCCGCCGGACACCGACCGGGGCGGGCACCGGCTGCTGGCGATGGCCCCGCTCTTCGCCGCCGCCAGGACCGCGCAGGACTGCGTACGGCTGGTGGCGGAGGAGTTCGGCACCCCGGACCGCGAGGACGACGCCTGTGTGCTGATCGCCAGGATCGTCTGACCGCCGGCTCCGCCGCGGACTTCGGGCGGGTCCGGTCGCAGGAGCTGCTGTCCGACCCGTTCGGTGCCGGGCCGGTGATATGCCGCGGGTGCGGCGACGGGTGCCGCTCAGACCTCCCGGTAGCGGATGCCGCCGCCCTTCTTCCGCGGCGGCATCGCCGCCTCGATCTCGCGCCGCAGGTCCTGGACCCGGCTGTAGCCGGCGTAGCGCCCCGTGAGGCGGTACATCTCGCGCAGCCGGTCCCAGGTGCGGTGCGAGGAGGTCTGGCCGATCGTCAGCAGCGCCATCCGGGCGTAGGTGTCGGCCTGTTCGGGGTCGTCGGCGATGAAGCAGGCCGACGCCAGCGTCAGGTAGTCGAAGATCGTCGACCGCTCGTGGCCGGCGTTGCGCAGGCTGATCGCCTGCTTGGCGTGCTCCTGCGCCTGCACGGCGGCCGACGGATCGTGCTCGGCCAGCGTGCGGTAGGCGAGCGCCTGCATGCCGTGCAGATCGGCCTCGTCGAAATTCTGCATCCAGCTCGGCGGGGCCACATCGCCCTTGTCCGACCCGAACAGCTCCTCGGCCTCGCCGAGGGTGCGCCGCATCGCCTGGCCCTGTCCCATGGACGCCTGCGCCCACGCCTCGATGCTGTGCAGCATCGCGCGGGTACGGGGCTGGGCCTGGTCGCCCGAACCGGACTTGGCGAGCTGCATCAGGTCGATCGCCTGTTCCGGCTGCCCGAGGTGCACCATCTGCCGGGCGGCCCGGGACAGCGCCTCACCGGCGCGCGGCCGGTCGCCGCCTTCGCGGGCGGCGTGCGCGGCGATCAGGAAATACTTCTGCGCGGTGGGTTCGAGCCCGATGTCGTGCGACATCCAGCCGGCCAGGACCGCCAGATTCGCCGCCACCCCCCACAGCCGGCGCTGCAGTTGCACCGGATGCCGGTAGGAGAGCATGCCGCCCACCTCGTTGAGCTGGCCGACCACCGCCTTGCGCTGGAGTCCGCCGCCGCGGGCGGCGTCCCAGGCGCGGAAGATCTCGACCGAGTATTCGAGGGACTCGATCTCCTGGGAGCCGACCGGCGCCACCTCGTAACGGTCGTAGTCGGCCTGCTCAGCATGCAGCGGATCATCGATACGCGGTGCGTCCGCCGCGAGGGCGGGGTCGGAGTGCAGCCAGTCGTACATGGCATTGCTGATTACGGTGCCGGAGGCGAGCGCGGCGCCCGCGCCCACCAGACCGCGTCGGTTGAACATGAGGTCCATTCCCGTGAATTCGGTGAGGACCGCGGCTGTTCTTTCCGGTGGCCACGGGAGGCCGTCTCCGGTCTGTTTCTTCCCCGTCTGCCGCCGCCGGTCGAACCCGAGATCCTCAATGGTCACGACACGGCCGAGACGCTCGGTGAACAGTGTGGCCAACACTTTCGGCACGGGTTCGCGCGGCGATTCACCGGTGTCGATCCAGCGGCGGACCCGCGACGTGTCGGTCGCCAGCTGCGGGTGGCCCATGGCCGCCGCCTGCCGGTTGACCAGCCGCGCGAGTTCGCCCTTGGACCAGCCGGTGAGGCCGAACAGGTCCGCGAGTCGGGTGTTGGCACCATTGCCCACGTCAAGCCCCCAGGTTCCTCGGCGTTGTTGACACTATTCCCCCCGGCAATCGCCCCGCGAGTATTCGCCAGGGTTCGCCAGGGTTCGCCAGATGGTCTGCCACGGGCCGCCGGGTGTCAGGTAGGAACGCGCCACCCCGCCCCGACGCCGCATTCCCCAGGGTGCGGCGCCAGGCCGGGGTCGGCGCCCCTGAACTCGTAGGCACGCGAAGGGATCTGCTTCTTCCCATGTATTCGGCATCGGCCTCCGTGTCCGCCCCACCCCGCCCCGCCTACCCCGTCGCCGCGGGGTCCGCCGTCAGAACCCGAACGCCCGCCGGCCTGCGGCGCGGGACGCTCGGCGGCGCCCATCCGCTCAGCGGGAGACTCGACTTGACCGGCCCGCAGGGGACGCAGCTACGCACCGCCGTCGCCGCGGTGCAGCGGATCTGTCCCGAGTTCCACCCCGTGCAGCTGCTGCGCCGCGGTGGCCGCACCGCGCTGCTGATCGGCACCTCGGGGCGCTCGCCCGCGGTGGCGAAGTGCCTGCTGGACCACGCGCCGACGTGGGCGGATCGTTTCCGCCACGAGATAGCGGCCTACCGGACCTTCGTCCGGCACCGGCCGCCGGTGCGGGTCCCGCGGCTGATCGCCGCCGACCCGGAGAGCTGCGTGCTGGTGATGGAGCGGATGCCCGGCCGGGTCGTCTCGCCGCAGCGCCACCCGTCGCACCCGCCGACCCGCGGCGACGTGCGCGCCGCCCTGTCGGCGTACTCGCGGATCAACGCGTGGCGCCCGCCGCCGGGTTCGTTCGACGCGCCGATCGACTACCCGGCCAGGATCAGCCGTTACCACGAGCTGGGCCTGCTCACCGACCGCGACATGGGCGACCTGCAGAAGCTGCTGCACGGACTGGCCCACATCCAGGGGCAGTTCTGCCACGGCGACGCCCGGCTGTCCAATGTGCTGGTCTCGCCCGCCGGCCCCTCGCTCGTCGACTGGGAGCACGCGGGCTGGTATCTGCCCGGCTACGACCTGGCCGTGCTGTGGTCCGTGCTCGGCGACGACGAGGCGGCGCGCCGCCAGATCAGCCAGCAGGCGCAGGCCCCGGGCCCCGCCGCGCGGGACGCCTTCCTGGTCAACCTGATGCTGGTGCTGACCCGTGAGATCCGCACCTACGAGACGGCCGTCCAGCGCACCATGCGCTCCACCGCGCCGGCGGCGCCGGGCGCGGCCGAGACCGGCGAGGAGCAGCGGCTGCTGCTGCGCCGGCTGCACGACGACTGCGGGCTGGCCCGCAGGGCGGTGCGCGCCGCGGTCGGCACCCGCTGACCCCGGTGGGCTGAGCGCGGGGGCTCAGCCGGCCTGGAACATCGCCGCGGGCAGCGGCTTGAGCAGCTGGTAGAGGTCGTCGGTGATCGGCCGGTCCCAGGTGGCGATGGTCACCTGCACACCGTCGCTGCGGTCGAACTGCGCACACGCGACCCGCGACTCGGAAATCTTGATCCGCCGTACGATCAGCAGGCCGTCGCCCTGCCACACCGGTGTGTCCTCGGTCCCGGTGACCTCCGCGGGCTCCTCATTGCCGAGCGCCGCGAGCAGCTGCGCCACCTCGAAGGGCACCTGGCCCTCCTCCAGCTCACGGGCGGGCGACCCCTCCGGCAGATTGCCGATGAGCATCGCGGGACCGCGCCCGCCGAAGAGGTCGTAGCGCAGATAGATCCCCTCGCACCGCCCGTCGGGTCCCGGCAGCAGCCCGGCCCCGAGGTCTCCCGGCCAGTCCCCCGGGTCCATCGCGAGGACGTCGAAGTCCGGCCCGGTGGGCGTGGCTGCGCTGCGGCGGCGGAGGAAGGACATGCCGCCATGGTAAGGGGTGGCCTGCGCGCCGGGGACCCGCCGCCCACCGGATGCGTCCCGCGGGGGCCGCTCGGGGCGGCGTCAGCCGGCCGTGCGGGGCGGGGCGCTGATCAGGGCCAGTTCGGCGCGGGCTTCATCGGCCGTGCCGTCGGCGCCGCACCGCAGAGCGGTGTCAAGGCCGCGGCGGAGGCGGACGGCGGCTTCCGCGTGGCGGCCGGCCGCGCGCAGGGCGGCGCCGTGCGCGACCAGGGCGCAGCCGAGCCGGTGGGCCGACGGGGAGTCCTCCAGATGGGTGACGGCCTCGCTGAGCAGCTTGAGCCGCTCGGGGCCGCCGGAGACCTCGGCCGCGACCAGCAGCGCATGGCCGATCGCCGACCTGGCGCCGTACTGCCGCGCCCGGGTGACGGCGTCGAGCGCGGTGTGCCGGGCGCGTTCGGGCGCTTCGTGGGACTCGGCGAGCGCGAGGTGCAGCTGCCAGGGGCACCAGGCGGGGTTGCGCATGCCGCGCGGGTCGAGGCGGCGGCCGACCGCGGCCAACACCGCGGCGGCCTCCTTGTGCAGGCCGCGGGCGAGCAGCAGTTCGCCGTGCACGGCCTGGGCGTCGGGGACGGTGACGGCGGCGGGGAAGGGCTCGCTGAAGGCGTACTCGTCGGCGAGGTCCGTGGCCTGCGCGACGCGGCCGCGGGCCAGCAGGACCTCGATGAGGACGGCGACGGAATACCACTGCACGGGGGTGCCGCGTCCGACCCGGTCGGCGAGCCGCAGTCCGTCGCGGGCCAGCTCCTCGGCCTCGGCGAGCCGGCCGCCCCGGTAGCGGATGTAGCCGAGCAGCACCAGCCCGAAGGACAGGTGCGCGCCGCGCCACCCGTGGCGTTCGAAGTCGGCGATGCCGGTGGCGAACAGCTCCTCGGCGCGCTCGGGCCGGTCGGCGTACATGTACGTCATCGCGACGAGCACGGGCACCTCGAAGCCCCAGCCCTCGTTCGCCCACGGCAGGCCGCCGTCCAGCGCGCGGTCGGCGTGCCGCAGCACGGTGGAGGTGTGCTCACCGCGCAGGTTGGCGTCCCAGGCGCGCAGTCCGATGATGTACCGCTCGGTGAGGTCGCGGCCGGTGAGCCGGTCGGCGAGCCGGGTCAGCCGGCGCGAGCGGCTGGGCGAGTCGGACTCGTCGGCGCGGAAGGCGTCCCACATGAACTGCTCGGCCTGCATCCGCAGCCGGGTGCGGGCGCTGGTGGCGGTGCCCGCGGCGTGCGCGACCACCTCGGCGGCCTCGCTGAGCCGGTCGCTGTGCGCCAGGGACTGCGACAGCCGGAAGACGATGCCGTCGCGCAGCGCGGGGTCGCTGATCGGCTCCTCCAGCGCGGCCCGCAGGTGGTTGACGGTGACGGAGGGTTCGAGGAGCTGGGAGGAGCAGCCCAGTTCGTAGAGCACCGCGGCCCTGTCCTCGTCGGGCGGGGGTTCGCGCAGCGCCCGGCCGAGGTAGGTGCGGGCGGTCTCGGGGGCACCGGCCCGCAGGGTCTCGCGGGCCGCGGCCCGCAGCTGGCCGACCACCCACGGGTCTTCCTCGGGGTGGGTCTCCAGCAGATGGCGGGCGGCGGCGGAGGGGCCGAGCCCGGCGTCGACGATGGTCCAGGCGGCCTTGCCGTGCAGGGCGACCCGTACCGCGTCGGGAATCGCGCGGTAGACGGCGGTGGCGATCAGCGGGTGGACGAATTCCAGAGCGCGGCTGCCGGTGAGTATGCGGGCCTCGCGCAGCCGGTCGGCGCAGTCGGCGGCCTCCTCGCGGCCCAGTCCCGCGACGTCGGCGGCGAGTCCCGGCGGGACCTCGGTCCCCAGGACGGCGGCGGCCCAGGCGAGCCGGACCGTGGAGGGGCCGAGGCGTTCGAGCCTGCTGGTCAGGCCGTGGCCCTTGACGGCGGCGACGAGGTCGCGCAGCAGGTGGGTGCTGGAGCCGTCGGGGGTGAGACCGCGGTCGAGCACCTTGACGGTCAGCTCGACGGCCTCGAAGGGATTGCCCGCGGTGACGGCCCAGCACTCGCGGCAGAAGGCGTCGTCCGCGTGCTCGCCGACCGAGTCGCGCACCAGGCGGCCGATGGCGGTCGCGGTGAGGGGTTCCAGGCCGATCGGGCGGTGCCCCGCCCTGCCGGGCAGGCCGCGGAAGGCCTCGGCGCCTGCCGGGAGTTCGTCCGGCCGGTAGGCGACGACGATGAGCAGCGCGAGGTCGTCGGCGCGTGGGGCGAAGGCGGCCAGCCAGTTGAGCGACTGCGGGTCGGCCCAGTGGGCGTCGTCGAGGACCAGGACGACCGGTGCGCGCTGCACGACGAGGTGGGTGAGCACCCAGTCGAGCCCGTCGCGCAGGCCCTGCGGGTCCGGGGCGGCGCCCTCGGCCGTGCACAGGCCGAGCGCCGGGCCGACGATGCCGTACCAACTGCCCAGCGTGGCCTGGAGGTCGGCCGCGGTGGCGCCCGCGAGCTGCGGTTGCAGCAGTTGCCGCGCCACATGGAAGGCGACCTGCTGCTCCTGGTCGCCGCCGCGTGCGGACAGCACGGTGCAGCCGTGTTCGGCCGCGCGTCTGCGCACCTCGGCGAGCAGCGTGGTCTTGCCGAGGCCCGCGGATCCGGCGAAGGCGAGCAGGCCGCCGCGCCGACCGGCACCGGGCTGCTCGGTGCCGTCCGGTCGCAGGCCGCTGAGTTCGCTGAGCGCCTCGTCGACGGCGACGATTTCCGCCTCGCGTTCGAGCAGCGCGCGCCGACGGTGCGTCTGGCGCTGCGGCATGGTGCACCCCCTGGCGTCCGGACGGCGCATGCACGGCGTACGCCGTGCCGCGCGGACACCCGTCCACGGCCTCACAGCGTACGCCGTCCGGTGCGGTGTGTAAGCATGAACGGCCGCGCCGGTCGGCCACTGGCAGGGGACGCGACCGGCACGGCGCTGTGGGCGGCGGCCTGCGGGAGGCAGCCCGTGCGGCCGGCCACCGGGGGAGCCTGCCACGCCGTCCGCGTTCCGGCCAGGGCGCACCGGTCACGCGCCACGACTGTTCCCCCGTGCGCCCCGGATGCGCCCCTGTTACCGCGCGTATCGCGGACCGGCGGGAGCCGTGCTCACGCCGGATCGGCGCTGTCGGCCGCGGCGGCGCGGTGCCTGGCGTGGTGGCGGGCGACCCGCGCGCGGTTCCCGCAGGAGGGCTTGCACCACTCCTGGCGGGCGTGCTCCTTGACGAAGTAGCGGACACAGCGCGGCGCGGGGCAGGCGCGCAGCCGGTCCCGGTCGGGGCTCGCGAGGAAGCCGATGGCGTGCCGGGCGAGCGCGGCGGCGACCAGGTCGGCGGCGGCGGGCGCGCCGGCGACCGTACGGGTCGCGGTGGCGGCGCCGTCCTGCGGCCAGTCCAGCCGCGGGGTGACCGGGACCAGGGCCGCCGCCGCGTTGAGCCGGTCCAGGGCCTGCCGGGCGGGCGGCAGCCGGTCGGCGTCGGCGGAGCTGGGCAGTCCCGGCAGGACGGCGCGGGCGAAGAGCGCGCGGACCGCGGTGCGCACCTCGACGGCCGCGGCGAGCGCGGCGTCGTCGGCGGTGAAGGTCGCGGCGGCGTACGGCCCGGCGGCCAGGTCGGCGCGCAGCGCGTCGGCGCGCGCGCGGACCCAGCGGGTCAGCCCCGCCGGGTCCGCCAGGTCGTCGGCGACCCCGCCGTGGCCGTCGTGCCGGACCGTCACGGCGAGATCCAGCGCGAGATGATCAGCGTGCATGAGCTAATGCTATCATCGCCGCACACCATTAATTCTGAGGGGGGTGCCTGTGTCCGATCTCCGCGAACTGCTGCGCGGACTCGACGTGTTCTCGGGCGAACTGCCGGACTTCGACATCCACGCGCTGCCGGCCGACCCGCGGGAACTGTTCATCGACTGGCTGCTCGCCGCGGTCCGGGCCGGGGTGCGCGAACCGCACGCCATGACCCTGTCCACGGTCGGCGCCGACGGCAACCCGTCCGCCCGGGTGCTCATCGTCAAGGACGTCTCCCCCGACGGCTGGCACTTCGCCGCCGACGCCGGCAGCCGCAAGGGCCGTGAGCTGACCGCGTGCCCCGCCGCGGCGCTCACCTTCTACTGGTCCGCGCTGGCCCGGCAGGTCCGGGTACGCGGCCAGGTCACGGCCGGCGAACCCGACACCGGTGCCGCGGACTTCCTGGCCCGCTCCCCCGGCGCCCGCGCCGAGGCGCTGCTGGGCCGGCAGAGCACCCCGCTGCCCGACCTGGCCACCCGGGACGCGGCCGTACGCGAGGCCGCCGGGCGTATCGGCGAGGACCCCGGCCTGGTCGCGCCCGGCTGGACGCTCTACACCCTGCGCCCGGACAGCGTGGAATTCTGGCAGGGCGACCGGGAGCGCCGGCACACCCGGGTCGACTACACCCGCACCGACGAGGGATGGAAGCGGGGACTGCTGTGGCCGTGATCGGACAGGCGGAGCAGAAGGACGTCGACCTGCGGGCCGCGCTGACGGACGGTCACGCGAAGCTGCGCGGACTGCTCGCCGGGCTCACCGAGGACGCGGTCCGGGCGCCGAGCGCGCTGCCGGGCTGGACCCGCGGCCATGTGCTCACCCATGTCGAGGGCGTCGCCCTCGCCCTGGCCCGGCAGGCGCGCTACGCGCTGCGCGGCCGGCTGATCGAGGTCTACGACGGCGGCAGGCCCGCGCGTGACGCGGCGATCGAGGCCGGACACGGGCGCGGCGCGGCGCAGTTGGCGACGGCGGTCGGGGACGCTCTGGACGAGGCCGAGGCGTCCTGGGCCGGCGTCGGGCCCGACGACTGGCAGCGCCCGGTGACCTATCGCGACGGCACGGTGCGCACCGCGGGGCTGGCCTGGTGGCGTGAGCTGGAGATCCACACCGCGGACGCGCTGCTGGGCGCGGGTCCCGAGGACTGGCCGCCGCAACTGTGTACCCACCTGGTGGGCTTCCTGTCCGTACGGGTGCCGGAGGGGATCGCGCTGACGCTGACCGCGGTGGACGCGGACCTCTCCTGGCGGCTCGGCGACGGCGATCCGGTGGCCGTCGAGGGCAGGCTCACCGATCTGGCGGCATGGCTGGCCGGCCGGCTGCCGCGGCAGCCGCTGACCGGCGATCCGCTGCCGCGCCTGGGCAGTTGGCCGTAGAACCGGCCCGCCCGCCGGCGGAGTGCGGACTGCCGGGCGTACGGCCATGCCGCGTCGTACGCCCGGGGCCGACCGTCAGGTGAGGTCGAACTCGCCGTCCCGCGCGCCGAGAACGAAGGCACGCCATTCGGCGGGGGTGAAGATCAGCGCCGGGCCGTCGGGGTGGCGCCCGTCCCGCATCGCGATATAGCCCTCGACGAAGGCGATCTGCACATCCCCGCTGCCCTGGCTGCTGGACAGCCACTCCGCATCCGTCAGATCGAGTTGCGGCTTCTTCCCGCTGGCCAACGGCTGTCCTGTGGTGCTTTCCGCCACGTCCGCTCTCCTCCCGCGTTGTCCTTCCTGTCCAGCCTATCGGCCGCGGCGCACGCCGACACAAGATGACGGAAGCCGCCCGCCACGGGCCCGGACATGATCACCCTGGGCCGGTCCGGGTGTCCGCTCGCGAGCGGGCCTGCACCCTTGTGAACACCCGGCGGACGGCCTGATCCTGCGGGTAGGGTCCGTTCATGACCGCACATGATCACGCACAGGGAGCCGGGCCTGTCGCGGGTCCGTACGCCGGATCCGCCGCGGACGCCAGACCCGCCCGCGAGTCCCCGCTCGCCCCCGGCCTCGATCCGTCGCGCACCGCGCTGGTGATGATCGACCTCATGGACCGCATCGTGGCCTTACCCCTCGCGCCGCTGCCCGGGCCCGCGGTGCTCGCCGCCGCCCTGGAGCTGGCCGCCGTCTTCCGCAAGGCGGGCGCCCCCGTGGTGGCCGTGCGCGCGCAGCGCCCCGGGCCCGCCGAGCAGCCGGCCGGCAGCGGCCTGGCCGAGGGAGTGGCGCAGGACGGCGACCTGGTCGTCGTCAAGCGGAGCATCGGCGCCTTCCACGGCACGGACCTGCACGAGCGGCTGGGCGCGCTCGGCGTCGACACCCTCGTGATGGCCGGCGTCGCCACCAACCTGGGCGTGGAGTCGACCGCCCGGGCCGCCGCCGACCTCGGCTACCGGCTGGTCTTCGCCGAGGACGCCATGTCGGGCCTGACCGCGGCGGAGCACCGGGCCGCGGTCTCCTTGGACTTCCCGCGGTTCGGGACCGTGGTGACCGCGGCGGAGGTCGAGTTCGCCGCCGTGTGAGGCCCGGGAGGTGGGCAGACCGGTTCCGGTCTGCCCACCTCCCGGGCCTCAGCGGGCCGCTGGCCGCAGCGGGAAGACCGCCCGCAGCCTCGCGCCCGGCGGCCCCGGCACGACCTGGAGCGTCGCCCGGTGCGCGAGCGCGATGTCGCGGGCGATGGACAGGCCGAGGCCCGAGCCGCCGGTGTCACGGGTCCGCGCGTGGTCGAGCCGGGCGAAGCGCTCGAAGACGGCGGCCCGGTGCTCGGCCGGTATGCCCGGCCCGTCGTCGGTGACCTCAAGGCGGGCCTCCCCCGACCCCGGGTCGTGGGTGAGCGCCACGGTCACCGCGCCGGCCGCGTGCCGCACGGCGTTGTCGACCAGGTTGGCGACCAGCCGGCGCAGGTGGTCGGGCGAGCCCTCGACCAGCAGGTCGGGGGTGAGCCGCAGGGTCACCCCGACGTCCGTGCGCGGGCGGGGCCGGGCGGCCTCCTCCGCGACGATCTGGGCCAGGTCGGTCTCCCGGGTGCGGATCGGCTCGCGGGCGTCGAGCCTGGCCAGCAGAAGCAGGTCGGCGGTGAGCCGCTGCAGCCGCTCGACGTCGTCCAGGGCGCCGGCCGCGAGCCGCCGCTCGGCCGGCCGGGCGAGTTCGAGCCGTGTCCGCAGCACGGCCATCGGGCTGCGCAGCTCGTGCGCGGCGTCGGCGACGAACTGCCGGTGCGCGCCGACCGCGGTCTGCAGCCGGTCGAGCGTGGCGTTGACGGTACGCGCCAGGGCGCCGATCTCGTCGCGGGACGCCGGCTCCGGCACCCGTTCGTGCAGGTCGCGGGCGGTGATGTCGGCGACCTTCGCGCGGATCGCGGACACCGGCCGCAGCGCCCGGCCGACGGCGAGCCAGGTGAGCCACGCGACCAGTGCGAGCAGCGCCGGGATGCCCGGGACGAGCAGGGCGGTCAGGGTGCGCATGGCGGCGCGGGCCGGCGCCAGCGACGCCCGGCCCTCCACGGTGACCGCGCCCGACGTGGTGTCGACGCGCCGTGTGATCACCAGCGAACCGCCCGCGTCCTCGGGCAGCGGCGGGACCACCTGGTCCTGCGGCCCCGGCGTGCGGCCGATCACGCCGGGGCCGGGCAGCCCTGGACCGGCCAGCTGGACGACGGCGGCATTGCGCCGGGCGTCCTGCACGGCCAGATCCCTGGCGGTGTCCGTCAGGCTGGCGCGCAGCGCGGCGAAGAGCGCGAGGGCGGCCAGCACGAGGGCGGCGGCCACCACGGCGGTCGCCGCGAGCGTGGTGCGCAGCCGTACCCCCATCTCAGGCCTCCAGCCGGTAGCCGGCGCCGCGCACCGTGCTCAGCGTCGTACGGCCGAAGGGCCGGTCGATCTTGCGGCGCAGGGCGCTGATGTAGACCTCGACGACGTTGGAGTCGCCGTCGTAGGCGAAGTCCCAGGCCCTGGCCAGCAGTTCGGACTTGGGCACCACCTCGCCCGCGCGCCGGGCCAGGCAGTGCAGGATCGCGAACTCCTTGGGCGTCAGCGGGATCAGCACATCGCCCCTGCTGCAGCGCAGCCCCGCCGGGTCCACCCGCAGGTCGCCGACCGACAGCACCGCGGGCCGCTCCCGCACCCCGCGTCTGACCAGGGCCCGCAGCCTGGCCAGCAGCACCACGTAGGAGAACGGCTTGGTCAGGTAGTCGTCCGCGCCGGTGTCCAGCGCCTCGGCCTCGTCGTACTCGCCGTCCATCGCGGTGAGCATCAGGATCGGCGTCCAGACGCCGGCCTCGCGCAGCCGGGCGCAGACCGTGCAGCCGTCCAGGCCCGGCAGCATCACGTCGAGCACCATCACGTCGTACGGCTGCTCGGTGGCCATCCACAGCCCCTCGCGGCCGTCGTGGGCGAGGTCGACCGCGAAGCCCTCCCTGGTCAGGCCGTCGCTCAGGAGTTCCGCGAGCCTGCGTTCGTCTTCCACCACGAGTATGCGCACGCCGTCAGGGTGCAGTGCCGTACCTAAGGCGAACATGAAGATCATCCGACGGTCCTTCAGGTCCGCTTCAGCCCGCCGCGGCGAGGCTGCTCGGCGCCGGGTCAACCGATCCCGGCGACCTCTCCACGGGAGTGACCAGACCATGAAGAAGAACAGGATCCTCGCGGGGATCGCGCTCACCGCGGGCCTCGGCCTGACCGGTGTGGCGACCGCGCCGGTCAGCAGCGCCACGGGGGCGGACCCGGTGTCCGGCCGCTCGGCCCAGGCGCGCCCCGCCAAGGCGGCGCCCGACCACAAGGACGGCCGGGTGCACATCGCCTGCATCGTGCGGATCGGCAAGCCGGGCGACAGGCCCGGACTCCCGCCGCTGCCCGGGAAGCCGCCGAAGGGCGGCCCGGGCAAGGCCGGCAGGACCACGGTGAAGATCGTGAACGGCAAGGTCTACATCAACGGCAAGCCCGCCCCCAAGGGCAGCGTGCAGACCGGCGACAAGTGCCCGGCGCTGCCTCCGCTGCCGCCCAAGGGCGGCAAGAGCGGCAAGAGCGCTGCGGGCGGGGTGATCGTCCGGAACGACGTGAGCGGCCCGGTCACCGAAGGCGCCGGCGAGCCGGGCCCGTCGGCCTCCGCCGTGCTCGGCTGACGCAGGGCGCGGCCTTGAGGAGCGGCCCGCGTACGCCACGGGGGCGCGGGCCGCTCCGACCTCGCTGGCCTCTGTACCTACTAGTATGTACAGTGACCCCATGGAGACGTCGGAACGGTTGATCGAGAGCGCCAGGGAACTGCTCTGGGAGCGCGGCTACGTCGGCACCAGCCCCAAGGCCATCCAGGAGCGGGCGGGCGCCGGCCAGGGCAGCATGTACCACCACTTCCGCGGCAAGCCGGACCTCGCGGTGGCCGCGATGCGCCGCAGCGCCGCCGAGCTGCGGGCCCAGGCCGAGGGCCAGTTGGCCACCGGCCGCACGGCGCTGGAGAAGGCCACCGCCTATCTGCTGCGGGAGCGCGACGCGCTGCGCGGCTGCCGGGTCGGGCGGATGGCGATGGACCCCGACGTCATCGCCAGCGCGCAGCTGCGGGAGCCGGTGCGCGAGACCTTCGACTGGCTGACCGGCCACCTCGCGGCGGTCATCGCCGACGGTGTCGAGACCGGTGAACTGCGCCCGGGCACCGACCCGGACGACACCGCCGCCATGATCGTCGCCGTCGTCCAGGGCGGTTACGTACTGGCCCGCGCCGCCGACTCGCAGGAGCCGTTCGACCGGGCGGTGCGCGGCGCGGTCGCCCTGCTCGCCGCGCAGGCCGTGACCGCACCCCCGGTGCCGGACGCCTGACGCGTCACGCACGACACCTGGCGCCGGCCGTCCTCGACGCCGCCGGCCTCCCGGCCGCACACCCGTCACCTTCCCGTGGGGAGCACACACCCGTGCACGCGATGAACTACCGCATCACCCTGCCCGCCGACTACGACATGAAGATCATCCGCCACCGGGTGGCCACCAGGGGCCATCTGCTGGACGACTTCCCGGGACTCGGCCAGAAGGCGTATCTGATCAGGGAAAGGGGCGTGGACGGCTCGCCGGTCAACCAGTACGCGCCGTTCTATCTGTGGAACACCGCGGAGGGCATGAACAGCTTCCTGTGGGGACCCGGCTTCCAGGGCGTCGTGGACGACTTCGGGCGCCCGGCCGTGGAGCACTGGACCGGGCTCGGCTTCGTGCGCGGCCCGGCTTTCGCCGCCGCGCCGCGGGCGGCGGCCCGCCGCTCCCGGCAGGTCTCCCCGGGCGAGAACCCGGCCGCGGTGATCGACCGCGCCCTGGCGGAGCTGGCGGCGGCCGGCGAACGGCCGGGAGTGCACTGCGCTGCGCTGCTGATCGACCCGAGGCACTGGGAGTTGCTGCACTTCACCCTGTGGGAGGACACGGCGCCCGAGGCGCCGGGCGAGGAGCGGCACGAGGTGCTGCACCTGTCCAAGCCGGGGCTCGGCGAGATCAGGACGGGACGGCAGTGGTGATGCGCAAGGCGGTGATCGACCGCGAGGCGGGCTACCGGCTGATGGGCGAACTCGCCGGCCCCGAGACCGTCGAGGGCACCCTCGCCGGTCTGGACGCCCTGGCGCCCGGCTTCCCCGACTGGATCGTCACCAGCCTCTTCGGGGGCACGTACCAGCGGGAGGGGCTGGAGCTGCGGGACCGGCAGATCGCCACGCTGGCCGCGCTCACCGCGCTCGGCGGGGTGGAGCCGCAGCTGGACGACCATGTGCGCAACAGCCTGCGGATCGGCGTCGAGGCACGCGAGATCATCGAGGTGATGGTGCATCTGGCGCCCTACGTCGGGGTGCCCAGGGCGCTGGCCGGGCTGCGGGTCGCGGCCGCGGTGCTCCGCGGGAAGGAGGAGCCGGCGTGAACGCGGTCCGTACGGTCCTGGGCGACATCGAACCCGCCGGGCTCGGCGTGTGCGACGCCCATGACCACCTCTTCCTGCGCAGCCCCGCGCTCCCGGGCCCGTCGCTGGACGACCCGGCGGCGGCGCTGGCCCGGCTCACCGGCTTCCGCGCGCTGGGCGGCGAGGCGCTGGCGCAGTGGACACCGTTCGGTCTGGGGCGGATGACCGGGCAGGCCGTCGCCGCCTCACGTGCCACGGGGGTGCACGTGATCGCCGCGACCGGACTCCACCAGGAGGTGCACTACGACCCCGGGGTGCTGCGGCGGCTGCGCCGCGGCGACGGCCTGGCGGCCTTCTTCGTCGCCGAGCTGACCGCGGGGATGATCGCCGGTGACGATCCGGACGGTGCGCGGAGCACGGTCAGAGCCGGGATGATCAAGGTCGCCGGGATGTTCCACGCCCTGGACGACCACACCCGGTGGGTCATGGCGGCGGCGGCGCAGGCGCACCACGCCACCGGGGCGCCGATCGGCGTCCACCACGAGATGGGCACGGCGGCCGTGGACGCACTGGGGCTGCTGCACGGGGAGCTGGGAGTGCCCGCGCGCAGCCTGCTGCTCGGCCACCTCAACCGCTTCCCCGACCCCGGGGTGCACCGCGAACTGGCCGCCGCCGGGGCCTACCTCGCCTTCGACGGGCCGAGCCGGGCCCATCACGCCACCGACCCGTGGCTGGTCGACAGCCTGGTGGCGCTCGCCGCCGCCGGCCGCACCGAGCAGCTCCTGCTGGGCGCCGACACGACGTCCCCGGGCGCGGGTCCCGGCGCCGCGTATCTGCTGGGCACGCTGCGCCCCCGGCTGGTCCGCGAGCTGGGCCGGGAAGCGGCCGACACCGTCTTCCGCGCCAACCCGGCCCGGGCCTTCGCCGCGCCCTGGCCTGCGTAGGGCCTGCCGGCCGGGCGCGGCGCGGCGCGGCTCAGCCCAGGCCGATGCGGTCGCCCGGCTTCAGCAGGTGGAGCCTGGCCGAAAGGCCTGCCGCGTCGAAGGCCCGCACCAGGGTGTCGCCGTCCTGGGTGAAGTGGGCCCAGTGCTCGAAGTGCACCGGGACGACCTCGGGGGTGCCCAGGATCTCCGTCGCCTGCGCGGCCCAGTCGCTGGGCAGCGTGAGGTTGACGCCGGGCATCGCCGGGGCCTGGGCACCCCCGGCGAAGAGCACCGCGATGTCGAAGGCGCCGAACCGTCCGGCGATCGCCCTGACCGCGTCCAGCGAGACGTTGTCACCGCTCACGTAGACCGTCGGCAGGGCGTCGCCCGACAGGACGAACCCGGTGACCTCCCCGACCAGGGCCTCGGTGCCCTCGGGGCCGTGCTTGGCGGGCACTCCGGTGACCCGCAGCGTCCCGCCGTCCGGCCGCGGCAGTTCGACGTGCTCCCAGTTCGCCAGGCTCCGGGTGGCGCCGCCGAGCCGCTCGCGCGCCGAGGCGGTGGACAGCACGAGCGGGACGTCCGCGAGGTGGGCGCGGCCCGCGTCGTCCAGGTTGTCCGGGTGCTGGTCGTGGGAGAGCAGCACGGCGGCGACCGGCCCGATGTCGGCCGGGCCGATCGCCGGCCCCACCGTCTTGACCAGCGTGCCGCCCGGGGTCGGGTAGTCGCCGGGGGCGTCGAAGGTCGGGTCGGTGAGGAGCCGCACCCCGCCGATCTCCAGGACCGCGGTGGGACCGCCCAGGTAGTGCACGGTCAGGCGCCGGGATGCGGGCAGCTCAGAGGTCATGTGTGTCTCTCCGTGTCATGGCGCGGCGGGCCGGGAGGTCCGCCGCGACGGCCGATACGGGCACTCTGCCGCCATCCGGGCCTGATCCGTGAGAGCGGCCGGCGCCAGTGACCGGCGGGTTCCCGCCACGCGCGCCGCTGCCCCCCGGTCCCGGGCCGCGGGGGATCCCCCGGTCCCGGCGCTACGCCCGCAGGAAGGCGCGGACCGCGGAGATGAAGGCCGCCGGGCGCGTGTCGTGGATCATGTGGCCCGCCTCGATCGTGATGAGCCGCGCGCCGGGGATGCGGGCGGCGACCTGCGCGAGCTGGTCCTGGCGCAGATGGCTGTCCTGGCCGCCCGCGATGACGAGGGTCGGCGCGGTGATCTCCGCGAGGCCGTCCCAGTGCCGTGCGGCGGGCGCGTTGCGCTGCCGGGCCACCGCGGCGAGGACCCGCCAGTCGTACGGGACCGGTTCGGGGCCGGGTTTCTCGGGGACGGTGCGCGGCGGGTCGGCGGGGAAGGGCAGCGGCCCCTCCTCCAGGACGAGCCGGTGCACGGCGGCCGGCCGGTCCATCGCGACCAGCGACGCGACGACCGTACCGAGCGAGTGGGCGACGAGGGTGACCTGCCCGATGCCGAGTGCGTCGAGCAGCGCCAGGACGTCGTCCCGCATCGCCTCGAAGGCGTAGTCGCCCGGGTGGCCGCTGTCGCCGTGGCCGCGCAGGTCGGGGGCGAGGGTGCGCCATCCGTCGGCGGCCAGCGCCGCGGCGACCGCCGACCAGGAGCCGCGGTCCTCGCCGAGCGCGTGCAGGAGCAGCACCGGCGGGCCGTCGGCGGGGCCCGCCGTCCCGCAGGCCAGCCGTACCCCGTTGACCTGGTGATTCCGCACATCGCTCATGGCTGCGACGGTAGTGCGCGACCGGCGCCGCGGGCCAGGCTGTTCGCGGTCGGCCGATCCGTCACAGCTGCTGCGGGGCGTTCTGCTGCTGGGCCGCGACGCGGTCGTAGAGGATCTGCGCCTCCGCGCCGCGGCCGAGCTGTTCCAGGCACTGGGCCTCGTCGTTGCGGCTGGTGAGGGTGTCGGGGTGGGCGGGACCGAGGACCTGTTCGCGGGCGTCGGCGACCTCGTGGTAGACGGCGAGCGCCCCGGCCCAGCGGCCGAGCCAGCCCAGGCCGACGGCGATCTCCCGCTTGCTGACCAGGGTGTCGGGGTGGACGTGGCCGAGGACGCGCTCGCGGACCGCGGCCACGTCGCGGGCCTCGGCGAGTGCCCGCTCCCAGTGGCCGAGCCGCCCGAGGTTGACGCCGAGCGCGTGCCGGGCGCGCAGCGTCTCCGCGTCGGAGGAGCCCGCCGTCCTGGTCCTGGCCTCGACCAGCGCCTCGTAGAGCGTCAGCGCCTCCGTGCTGCGGCCGAGCCTGCCCAGGCAGATGCCGCACTCGTAGTGCACGGCGAGCGTGTCGGGGTGGTCGGCGCCGAGCACCCGGGTCCTGATCGCGGCCACGTCCCGGTAGACGTCGAGCGCCTCGGCCCAGCGGCGGGAGGTGCCGAGCAGGTGGCCGACCTCGAAGCGGGTCACGAGGGTCTGCGGATTTTCCGCGCCGAGCACCCGGGTACGTGCGGCGGCGACCTCCTCGGCCATGGTGTGCGCCTCGGCGGTACGGCCGAGCCGCCCGAGGTTGAAGGCGAGGTTGTGCTTGCACTGGAGGGTGTCGGGGTCGTCGGGGCCTGCGGTCCGGATCCGGGCGGCCAGCACTTCCGCGTATTCCTGGTGCGCCTCCAGGTGGCGGCCGAGCACGCCGAGCGCGTAGGCGGCCTCGTGCCGGGCGGCCAGCGTGTCGGGGTGGTCGGGGCCGAGCACCCGGGCGCGGGTCTCGCCGACGTAGGCGTAGAGCTGCAATGCCTCGTCCGTACGGCCGAGGCCGGTGAGGCAGTAGGCGGCCTCGTAGCGGCTGGCGAGGGTGTCGGGGTGCTCGGTTCCCTGGGCGTGGTCGCGGGCGGCGGCGACCGCGGTGTGCAGGTCGTAGGCCTGGCGCCAGTTCCCGACCCGGGCCAGGTCGATGCCTTCCGCGTGCCGGTCGGCCAGTTCGGTGAGCACGCCGGGCCGCGGCGCGGCCTGCAGGCCGCGGGTGGACCAGGCGCCGGTCAGCTCGTGGCGGGGCGCGCTCACCGTGTGCCGGGGCCGGGTGGAGGCGGCGGCCGTCCCGGTGGTCAGCCGGCGCGCCCAGCCGGGCAGCTCGGCGGGCGGCGCGGTCCGGCCGGCGGTCCTGCCGTGCGCGCCCCGGGGGTCCGTGCCCGGGACGAGGTGCACACTGCCCGTACCGGCCCGCAGCGCCTTGAGCCGGCCGCCGACGTCGGCGGCGTCCTGCGGGCGGTCGTCGGGGGCCTTGGCGAGCAGGTCGAGGATGAGGTGTTCGAGTTCCACCGGCAGCTCGGGCCGCCGGTCGCGCGGCGGCTCGGGCACATTGTCGCGGTGGCCGACCAGGATCGCCCAGGTGTCGCCGAGGTCGAACGGCGGTGCGCCGGTGGCGAGTTCGTAGAGCACGCAGCCCAGCGAGTACAGGTCGCTGCGGTGGTCGACCTCGCCCGACGCGCCGATCTGCTCGGGCGACATGTAGTGCGGGGTGCCCATGGCCACGCCGGTGCCGGTCAGCCGGGAGGTGAAGCCGATGTCGTGGCCGAGCCGGGCGATGCCGAAGTCGCAGATCTTCACCGCGCCGTCGCTGAGCCGGACGATGTTGGCCGGTTTCAGGTCCCGGTGGACGATGCCCTGCGTATGGGTGTAGGCGAGGGCGTCGGCGACCTGTTCCGCGATGTCGATGATGTCGGGGACGGGCAGCGGGTGCCGGCGGGCGTCGTCGAGCACCTGGAGCAGATTGCGGCCGTCGAGCAGTTCCATCACCAGGTAGAGCACCCCGTCGTGCTCACCGAAGTCGTGCACGACGGTGATCCCGCGGTGCTGCAGCGCCGCGGCGACCCTGGCCTCGCGGCGGAAGCGCTCCTGGAGGATGCGGGTGAAACCGGCGTCCCTGGCCTGGCCGACGGGCTTGAGGCACTTCACCGCGACCCTGCGGCCCAGCGACTCGTCGAGCGCGCGCCAGACCTCGCCCATGCCGCCGCGGCCGATCAGCTCGTGCAGCCGGTAGCGCCCCTGGATGAGGGTGCTGTGCTGCTCCGCCGCCTCACCGCCGCCTTGTTCTTGGTGGTTCCCGTGATGTCCCGCCGCCATCGCGTGCCGCCCCCGTGGTCATTGGTGCTTCCCCGTACCCAGTATGGCCGCGCGGGGCGGCGGGCGGCACCTCGCATCAGGGCATAACACCTCAGGGTGCACCGGCGGCCCGCCCGCGCGGCCGGTGCGGTGCCCGGAGCCGCTCGTGCGCCCGGCGCGGCGGCGGGGGCGGCCGAGCTTCCGCAGGAATTCGAAATCCTGCGCGGCTGTGCGGACCGCCCGCCGGTGCCGCGCCCGGTGGGGCGGCGCCCGGAGGCCGGCCGCGCGCACCGCGGGGCCGGCGTGCAAGTGCCAGGTCACCGCGCGGGGCCGGACGGCCCGGCCCGTGCCGCGCCCGGCGACCGGCTCCGCCGGTGCGCGGGCCGGATAGGTACTCGGGACCCCGCATCGGGATGCGGACGGCACTCGCCCGTGGTGCCCGCAGGGCGGCGGAAACGTAGGCTGGAGATCTCCATGGGGCGTGCGGACGGAGTAGCCGATGAAGATGCTGATCAACGTCGCCGAGAACGTGGTCGCCGATGCGCTGCGCGGTTTCGCCGCCGCTCATCCCGAGCTGACCGTCGATGTCGAGCACCGGCTGATAGTGCGGCGCGGCTCGCCGTACGAGGGGAAGGTGGGGCTGGTCTCCGGCGGCGGGTCGGGGCACGAGCCGCTGCACGGCGGATTCGTCGGCAAGGGCATGCTGGACGCGGCCTGTCCCGGCGAGGTGTTCACCTCTCCGGTGCCCGACCAGATGGTACGGGCGGCGGCGGCCGTCGACAGCGGCGCCGGGGTGCTCTTCATCGTGAAGAACTACACCGGTGACGTGCTGAACTTCCAGATGGCCGCCGAACTGGCCGAGGACGAGGGCGTGCAGGTCGTCAGCGTCCTGGTGGACGACGACGTGGCCGTGACCGACAGCCTCTACACCGCGGGGCGGCGCGGCACGGGCGCCACGCTCTTCGTCGAGAAGATCGCCGGCGCCGCAGCGGAGGAGGGCGCGCCGCTCGACCGGGTGGCGGCGCTGGCCCGCCGGGTCAATGCCGCGTCCCGCAGCTTCGGTGTGGCCCTCAGCGCGTGCAGCACCCCGTCCAAGGGCGGCCCGACCTTCGACCTGCCGGACGGTGAGCTGGAACTGGGTGTCGGCATCCACGGCGAACCGGGGCGGGAGCGGCGGGCCATGATGACGTCGGGCGAGATAGCCGATGTCACCGTCGAGGCGGTGGTGTCCGACCTCAACCCGGACGGGCCGGTGCTCGTCCTGGTCAACGGCATGGGCGCGACCCCGCTGCTCGAACTCTACGGTTTCAACGCCGAGGTGCAGCGCGCGCTGGCCGAACGCCGAATACCGGTGGCCCGCACCCTGGTCGGCAACTATGTGACGTCGCTGGACATGGCGGGCGCCTCGGTGACGATCTGCCAGGTCGACGAGGAGCTGCTGCGGCTGTGGGACGCCCCGGTCGCCACCCCGGGCCTGCGCTGGGGCTGCTGACTTCGCGCCACCACGGGCGCGCCCGCCGGCTCCGCGACCGGGCCGGCAGCGTGGCCGCACGTATCCCGTACCACCGGCGAAAGGACCTCGCGACCGCGATGAACGCAACCCCCGACCCCGAGACTCCGGTCGACGCGGCCTTCCTGCGCCGCTGGCTGGAAGCGGCCACGAACGCCGTGGACCGCGAGTCCGCCCGGCTGACGGAGCTGGACTCCCCGATCGGCGACGCCGACCACGGGTCGAACATACGGCGCGGCTTCCTGGCCGCACGGACCGCCGTCGGGCAGGAGCCCCCGGAAACCCCCGGCGGTGTGCTGGTGCTGGTCGGACGGACGCTGATCAGTACGGTCGGCGGCGCCTCGGGGCCGCTGTACGGCACGCTGCTGCGGCGGGCGGGCAAGGACCTCGGCGAGGAGCCGGCGGTGTCAGCGGCCCGGCTGCGGGACGCGCTGCGCGCCGGGGTCGACGGGGTGGCCGCGCTCGGCGGGGCCGTACCGGGCGACAAGACCATGCTGGACTCGCTGCTGCCGGCCCTCGACGCGCTGACCGGCACGCTGGACGCGGGCGGCAGCGCGGCGGAGGCCTTCGCCGCCGCCGCGGCCGCGGCCGACGAGGGTGCGGCGGCGACCATCGCGCTGCGGGCCAGGAAGGGCCGGGCGAGTTATCTGGGCGAGCGCAGCGTCGGCCACCAGGACCCGGGGGCCACGTCCTCGGCGCTGCTGGTCACCGCGCTGGCCGACACCGCGCGGGAGGGCTCATGACCACCCCGCTGGTGGGCGTCGTTCTGGTCTCGCACAGCGCCCAGGTGGCCGCCGCCGTCGCGGACCTCGCGACCGGGCTCACCGGGGGCGGCGGCGACGTCCCCGTGGCCCCGGCGGGCGGCGCCCCGGACGGCGGACTCGGCACCAGCTCGGACCTGATCGCCGCCGCGGCCCGTTCGGTGGACCGCGGCGCGGGCGTGGCGGTCCTGGCCGACCTGGGCAGCGCCGTCCTCACCGTCAAGGCGCTGCTCGCGGACGACGAACTCCCCGCCGGGGCACGGCTGGTGGACGCCCCCTTCCTCGAAGGCGCGGTCGCCGCGGTGGTCACCGCCTCGACCGGGGCCGACCTGGACGCGGTCGCCGCGGCGGCGGCGGACGCGTACACCTACCGCAAGGCCTGACCGGGCGTCACCGGCGGCCCCCTCCCCGGCGGGAGGGGGCCGCCGGTGTGCCGGTCAGCGCCCGTAGACCAGCAGGGTGCGGACCATGCGGCAGGTGGTGTCGGACGGCTCGTGGACACCGATCCGCTCGGCGGTGTCGCGGATCCGCCGGTTGCCGGCCTGGCCGGGCTCGTAGACGCCGGCGTCCAGCAGGGCGATCACCAGGCGCATGGTCTTCAGCCGCCGGTTGTGCGCGACATACCAGGCACGCGGGCGGCCTGCGGGCAGTGGCTTCCTGGGTAGTGGGCTCTTCAGCGGGGACAGTACGGCAACAGCCATCGGCATCCTCCTGCGGCGTCGGCCGACCCTCTCGAACACTGTCCATTTTACCGCCGGGCACTGACAAAGTCCGCTGGCCAGAGCACATCTGACGAATACTTGTACGAGCCGCCGCCCGGGCACCCGCCCTGCCGCGGCGAGGTGTCGGCGGCCCGGGAGGGCGGGGCCGGCTCAGGGCGCCCGGTAGCCGCGGTCGGCGAGGCCCGGTGCGGGCGCGGGGGCGAACCAGGCGGGGTCGTCGCGCAGCGCCAGCTCGATCCGGCCGCGGGCGATCGGGCCGAGCGGCGGCAGCTCGTCCGGGGCGAACCAGCGCACATCGAGCGACTCGTCGTCGTTGACCCGCGCCTCGCCGCCGACCGCGCGGCAGCGCAGCACGATGTCGACGTACTGCGCCCGGTCGCCGTTGCCGTAGACCACGGGTTCGTTGGTGAAGACGCTCAGCACCCGCTCCACGATCGCCGCGACGCCGGTCTCCTCCTCGATCTCGCGCACGGCCGCCTCCGCGGGCTGTTCACCGGGGTCGGGGATGCCGCTGATCAGCGCCCACTTCCCGGTGTCGACCCGGCGGTTCAGCAGGACCCGGCCGCGGTCGTCGAACACCACCATCACCACGCCCGGCAGGAACAGCAGCGTGTCGCCCGCCTTGGCGCGGATGTCCAGGATGAATTGCGGAGTCGCCATGGCCAGAGCCTACGAGAAGCCGGGTGAACGCCACATCCGCACCAGGTTTCCCAACGGCGACAACGTTGTTGCACGACTGTCCACAGCGGCTCCATCAGCGGTTACCGTGGCCCGACAGGAAGCGCCCACGCGGGGAACGCGGGTGTGACGCACCCCGTCACACCCGCGTGGCGTCAGGGGGTAACGGGGACATGGACACGACGGCCGGCGGGACGCCGGGCGCCACCCGTACGGGCCGCGGCGACGGTCCGCCGCAAGACCCCGGCACCGTCCGGCGGGACGGCGGCGGGGTCACCGACGCGGTCGGAATCGTGGTATTGGCCTGCTGCGCCGTCTGGGCGCTGGTCGCCGCCGCCGGGCGGCCGGCCCGCCCCGAGGGCGCCCTGCTCGCGCTGCTCGCCGTCGCCGCGGGTTACGCCCTCGGCCGCATCCTGGGCGCGCTGCTGCCCGTACTGGCGCCGACGGCCGCGGTGACGGCCGTCCTGGCCCTGGTGCTCGTACCGCCGACCCGGCTGTCGGCCCATCCGGACGCGCCGCCGCTCGGCTATCCGAACGCCGACGCCGCACTGCTCGTGCTGGCCGCGGGCGCCGCCTGCTGCGCCGCCTGGGCCACCCGGGGCGGGGCGAGGCGGATCGCCCTGCACGCGGTGGGCGCGGGCGCGGCCGTCACGGCGCTCGCGCTCGGCTCGGCGGCCGGCTTCGCGGCGGGCGCCGCGATCGTGCTGTGCTCGCTGGCCGCGGCCCGTGCACGACGCAGGCTGCCCGGCCTGGCCGGGCTCGCCCTGGCCGCGGCGCTCGTGGTCGGCGGCAGCTGCGCGGTGGCCACCGACACGCTGCCGCCGGGCCTGTCGCAGTCCCTCACCGGCCAGCTCACCCAGCCCAGGGTCGAGCTGTGGCACCAGGCGGTCACCCTGGCGGCGCACCACCCGCTGCGCGGTGTCGGCCCCGAGCGGTTCGCCGACGAGGCCACCCCCTCGTCCGAGCTCGCCCCGGTCGCCGAGTCACCGCAGTCCGCGCCGCTCCAGCTCGCCGCCGAGCAGGGCATCCCCGGCGCCGCCCTGCTGGCGGCCGGCTTCTGCTGGCTGCTCACCGCCCTGTGGCGCTCCCCGCGCCCGACCCCGGTGGTGCTCACCGCCGCCGCCACGCTCACCTGCCTGGCGATGCTCGCCACCGTCGACCACGTCCTCAGCTACGCCGTGGTGACCGCGGGCGCCGGATTCCTGGCCGGCGTGGCGACGGCCCACCCCTTCACCGCGGAGCCCCTCGGCTGACACCGGCGCCGGGGCGCGCTAGGAGCCGGCCAGCGTCCGGGACCGCAGCCGCAGCCAGTCGCCGATCGCCTGGACCGCGCCCTCGGGATCGTCCACCGTCACGGTGAACCGGTGACCGGCGCCGAGGTCGATGATGATGCCCGGCCCGCGCCGCACGATGACGGCCGTGCCCTTCTCCGGGCGCCAGCGGTAGCCCCAGCCGCCCCAGCTGCGCGGGCTGATCAGCGGCACCAGTGCGGCGCCGCTGACGTCGGCGAGCGGGATGCGGCGGCGCGGCAGCCCGATGTGGCCGCAGCGCACCTCGACGCAGTCCCGGTCGATCTGCACCTTCACATGCGTGAAGGCGACCGTGCCGAAGATGATCAGCAGTCCGACCGCGAGGCAGCCGACGACGGACATCACCAGCGGTACGAGGTCGGTGGCGGCGGGCTGGTCGACGGCGAGTTCGATGCCCAGTGCCAAGCAGGCCGCGCCCACCGTGGCGAGGACCCACTGCATGCGGTTGCTGGCGCGGCCCGTCCACACCTGGGGCGCGACGGACTCCGGGCGGGGAGCGTGCGTCATGGTCGAAGCGTACTCATTCGGCACGCAATGGGCAGCCCTGTGACGTCAGGCCGTGGCGGGTGTCACTGCCAGCGCGGCGCCCTCGGCGTACACCGACGCGACGGCGGGCAGCCCGGCGGCGCGGCCGCTGAGCAGCACTTCGAGCCCTCCGGTGCCGGCGGACACGGCGTCCGCGGGGCCCGGCGCCGCACCGATCCTGCGCAGCGCCTGCGCGGCCACGGCGTCGGCGGAGCAGAAGAGCGCGGCGCCCGGGACGGCCGCCGCGATCCGGTCGGTGAGCAGCTCGTAGTGCGTGCAGCCGAGTACGAGCGCGCGTACGCCCATCGGGGTCAGTGCCGCCGCCGCGGCGACCGCGGCGTCCACCGCGGCGCTGTCACCGGCCTGTACTGCTTCGGCGAGCCCGGGGCACGGCACCTCGGTGATCTCCGCGCCGCCGCCGAATTCGGCGATCAGCCCGCGCTGGTAGGCGCTGCACGTGGTGGCGGGCGTCGCCCAGATGGCGACCGCGCCGCCGCCCGCCGCGGCCGGCTTGATCGCGGGCACGGTGCCCACCACCGGCAGGGCCGGCTCCAGCGCGGCCCGTACCGCCGCCAGCGCGTGCACCGACGCGGTGTTGCAGGCCACGATCAGCACGTCGGGACCGCGCTCCGCCGCCGCCAGCGCGCACCGCAGGGCGCGTTCACCGACGTCCTGCACGGTCCGCAGCCCCCAGGGCATACCGTCCGGATCGCACGACAGCACCAGATCGGCGTCCGGCCGCATCCGGCGTACGGCCGCGGCGGCGGCCAGCAGTCCGAGGCCGGAGTCCACGAGGGCGATCTTCATCCACTCACCCTACGCGGCACGGCGACCGCGCCACCGCCCGGCACCCGTCGTACGGCAGACTGCCGCGAGTGACGGTGACGACAGTGATCGCAGGGCTGTCCCTGCTGGTGTGGGTGTGGCTGCTGCTGGGGCAGGGCTTCTTCTGGCGCACGGACGTACGGCTGCCGCGGCACATTGCCGAGCCCTCCGCATGGCCGACGGTGGCCGTCGTGGTGCCCGCCAGGGACGAGGCGGCGGTGCTCGGGCTGAGCCTGCCGTCGCTGCTGGCGCAGCAGTATCCGGGGCGGGCCGAGATCTTCCTGGTCGACGACGGCAGCACCGACGGGACCGGGGACGTCGCCCGTGAACTGGCCGAGCGGCACGGCGGGCTGCCGCTGACCGTCTCCTCCCCCGGCGAGCCGCCGCCCGGCTGGACCGGCAAGCTGTGGGCCGTACGCCACGGCGTCGCGCTCGCGCGCGAGCGCACCGGGGCGGAGTATCTGCTGCTCACCGACGCCGACATCGCGCACCGCCCGGACAGTCTGCGCGCCCTGGCCGCAGCGGCGGTCGGCGCGGACCTCGACATGGTGTCGCAGATGGCCAGGCTGCGGGTCGAGACCGGCTGGGAGCGGCTGATCGTCCCGGCGTTCGTCTACTTCTTCTCGCAGCTCTACCCCTTCCGGTGGATCAACCGCAGGCGCGGGCGCACCGCGGCGGCGGCAGGGGGCTGCGTCCTGATCCGCGCCACGGCCGTCGACGCGGCGGGCGTCCCCGACAGCATCCGGCAGTCCGTCATCGACGACATCGCCCTGGCGCGGGCGGTCCGGCGCTCGGGCGGGCGGATCTGGCTCGGCCTCGCCGACAGCGTCGACAGCGTCCGCCCCTACCCGGACCTCGGCGAACTGTGGCGGATGGTCTCGCGCAGCGCCTACGCCCAGCTCCGCCACAGCCCCGCGGTGCTCCTCGGTACGGTGCTCGGCCTCGTCCTGATCTACCTCGTCCCCCCGGCCGCCGCCATGGGCGGCGCCGCCACCGGTACGTGGCCGCTGTGCGCGCTCGGCGCCGCCGCGTGGGCCGTCATGACGGCGACGTATCTCCCGATGCTGCGCTACTACGGCCAGCGGCGGTGGCTCGCCCTCACGCTTCCCTACACCGCCGCGCTGTACCTCCTCATGACCGTCGACTCCGCCGTCCAGCACTACCGCGGCCGCGGAGCGGCCTGGAAGGGCCGCACCTACTCCCGCCCCGACCCGACCTAGCCCCTCCGGAGGTTGCCCCTGTCCGCCCTCCCCCGGGCCCGGGGGTCCCGCGCTACCCCTGCGCAAGGGGTACGCCTCCCCGGGGCGCCGGGGTTCTGACGGCTCCCCTCGGTGAGGGGGCGCCCGCCCAGGGGCGCGCTGTCCGCACGGCGGGACGTGCCCCGCGGGGGCGCGGGGAACTGCGCGCGCAACCCGCCACCGGCCGGTGGTCCGGATCGGACCGAAGAGGCCCTTTCGCGCGGTGACGACCCGCGCCCCGGTGGGGGCTGAGCGCGCAGTTCCCCGCGTCCCCGGGGCGGTGCGGTGCGTCGCCGCACGACGGTCACGGTGGGTTGCTCGCGCAGTTCCCCGCGCCCCCGGGGGCGTGCGATCCGTCTGCACACGAAGACGCGTCGTGGCTTGGCGCGCAGTTCCCCGCGTCCCCGGGGCGGTGCGGTCGTCCGCACACGACGGTGCGTTGTGGCTGGGCGCGCAGTTCCCCGCGCCCTTGGGGGCGTGCGGCCCGGCCGGACACGAAGGCGCGTCGTGGCTTGGCACGCAGTTCCCCGTGCCCCTGAGCGGTCGTCCGCACACGACGGTCGCGCTCGGCTGGCCGCGCAGGTCCTCGCGCCCCTGAGAAGGCACCCCCTTGCCGCAAGGGAAGCCGCACCACCCCCGTGCCCCGGGGAAGGGCGCCCCCCGCCGCGACGGGAACCCCTCAGCCCCGCGCCAGCGGATACGCGGGGGACCGCAAGACCCGCCCGCCCCCGCTGGGGCAACAGCTCAGACCTCGGCCGGGGTCCACACCAGACCCCAGCCATACGCGTAGTCGACAATCCGCTGTGGACTCACCCCCCGCCGGACGGCGAGATGGCGGACCTCCCGCCGCACCCGCAGCGCGTCCCCCTCCGGGGTGAGCAGAAGCAGCGCGCAGGCCGTGGAGTCGGGGCCGCCGGGGCCGAGGGCGAAGTCCTGCGGCGGCCCGTGGTCGGGCCGCACCGTGACCGTGCCGCGCACATCGGCGAAGCTGCGCCCGGCGCCGCGCAGCGCGAGGTAGACCAGGACCCGCCGGAACCGCACCGCGTGGTCGAGGTTGACGCTCAGCTCGGCCCCGCCGGCCCCGCCCCGGTCCACGTCCAGCCGCACGTACGGCGGCAGCCGCAACGCACCGGCGGCGCCGCCCAGCGGCTGGACCACCCCCTTGCGACCGTCGGCCAGTTCGAACAGCGCGCACAGGTCGACGCCCGCGGCCGTACCCCCCTGCGCGCCGAAGGCGATCCGCAGCAGCCCGGGCCCGGCGCACATACCGTCGGACGGCAGCAGCACGGAGGACGGCGGCGCGGGCCGCGGTTCGGCCGGGAGAACAGGCGCGGCGAGGACGACGGCCCGCAGCCGCCACCCGTCGCCGTCCTCCTCCCGGTAGCACTCGCCGACCACCAGCATCCGCCCGCCGGTGACACCGCCGCAGTCGAGCCGCACGGAACGCGCGCCCTCGGCCGCCGCGCTCAGCCGCAGTCCGGGGATGCGGCCGAGCGGGCCGCCCTCGGCGCGTACCACCACGAGCACCGCGGTCACTGCTCTTTCGAGTGACGCCAGGTCGAGGACGAGGGTGTCAACGACGGCGCCGTCGGCGCGCCCGCGGGAGTGAGTGACCGCTCCCGAGCCGTGCGCGGGCACATCCGCGTCGACGAGATCGCCGACCCCGCGCGGCGCCCCGCCGGCGAGCAGAAGCGCGCACATATCGGCACGCGGTATGTCAGGACCGGTCCGCCGGCCGAACTCCAGCCGGACTTCGGCGGTCGGCAACCGGACACTCTCCCCCCTGCGCAGCATCATGTTGCCCCTCCCCCGGTGCGTCATGACTCCCCGATATCCCCTCGGACACACGCCTTTTACCTGATCACACCATGTCTTGGTGACCGGTTTCCGAGGATTCGCTCATATTGGGGACGTGGTGTCGCTCCCCGCCCGTCAAACAACCCTCTAATCGGTCTCCCCAACGACCACATCGTGGGCTTAACTTATGGCCCATGACCACCCCCCGCGGTTCGTACGGTGGCGGCTACGGCGGCTACTCCCCCTCGTCTTCGTCCTTCCCGGACACCCCGATCTACGACAGCCTCGTGGCCGAGCGCGGCACCCCGCAGATCGCACCCATCCGCGTGCCGTCGCCGTACTCCGGCTACGACACGGGACTGGCCAACGGCTACAGCGGCGGCAGCAACCTGCCGGCCCTGCCCGCGCTTCCCGCGCTGCCGTCGGGTCCGTCCTCGCCGTCGTACCAGCAGCCGCAGCCCGCGGCGCAGGGCGGCTACCAGGGCGGCGGCTACCAGCAGCCGCCCGCGCCGTACATCCCGCAGCCGGCCGCGCCGCGCGGCGGCTACGGCGGCAACGGCTACCCGAACGCCAACGGCAACGGCTATCCGGCCATGCCGCCGCAGCCCTCGCCCAGCGGTTACGAGGCCGCCCGGCCGGTGCCGCCGCGTCCCGTACCGCCGCGGCAGGTGCCCGGCGGGCACCCGGAGGACCAGTACCCGCGGCGCAACCTCGGCCAGGGCGGCGGGGGCTACTACCAGGGCTGATCCGTCACGGCGGGCTGGAAGAATGGCGTCATGACCACGCCTCGTCTCAGCGCGCTGCACGTGTACCCGGTCAAGTCGCTGCGCGCCGTCGGCATGCAGGAGGCGGTCGTCGAGCCGTGGGGGCTCGCGGGGGACCGCCGCTGGATGCTGGTCGACGCCGCCGCCGACAGCGCGCTGACCCAGCGGGAACAACCGCGTCTGGCGCTGCTCGCCGCACTGCCCGTGGGGGGTGGCGGCCTGCGGCTGACCGGGCCCGGGCTCCCGCCGCTGGACGTCCTGCCGCCCACCGAGGGGCCGTTGCGGACGGTGCGGCTCTTCGCCGGCAAGGTCGACGTCCTGTCCGCGGGCGAGGAGGCCGACGCCTGGTTCTCCGGCTTCCTGGGAATGGCGGCGCGGCTGGTGCACCTGGACGACCCTGCGGTCCGGCGCCCGATCGACCCGCAGTACGCGCTGCCCGGTGAGACGGTCAGCCTCGCCGACGGCTATCCGCTGCTGGTCACCACGGCCGCCTCGCTCGACGCCCTGAACGCGCTGATCGCCGCGGGCGACCGGGCGCAGGAGGGTCCGCTGCCGATGAACCGCTTCCGGCCCAACGCGGTGATCGAGGGCACCGCGCCCTGGGCCGAGGACGACTGGCGCCGGGTGCGGATCGGCGAGGTGACCTTCCGGGTGCCCAAGGCCTGCTCGCGCTGCGTGGTCACCACCACCGACCAGGACGCCGGGACCCGCGGCAAGGAGCCGCTGCGCACCCTGGGCCGGCACCGCAGGATCGGATCCGGGCTGATTTTCGGACAGAATCTGGTACCCGAGCATTCCGGAACCCTGCGCGTGGGCGATCCGTTGACGATGGTGAAGTAACGCGTCGATGCGGCATGCCCGTGGCCCCAGCGGGATAGAAGACCACACGCATGAGTCGCGCCGTTTGCGGTAGCTGAACGGGTGGAGGGGGTGGTCGGCCATGGCTCGTCGCACAAGGCTCACCAAGCGCGGGTGGCGGTGGCGGCGCAATCCGCTGCGCCGGCGTTCCGACGTCGTCGAGGCGTGGCTCGGAGTCGTCACCATCCTGCTGTTCTGCGTGGCTCCGCTGGCGGGCTGGTGGGCGGGGCAGTCCGTCGACCGCACCTTGCAGCGCGTGGCGCGCACCCAGCGGACAGAACGCACCCTGGTGGCCGCCGCTGTGGTGCAGTCCCCCGCGGCGTCCGACGCCACCGCGGCGCCCGGCGCGGCGAAGGCGGCGGCAGCGGCGGCCGGCGCCGACTCCGACCCGCGGCGCGGCGATGTGCTGCGCTGGATCGCGCCCGACCACTCGCTGCACACAGCGAAGGTTCCGGTGGGTCTTGAGGTCTGGCGCGGCAATGAGATGCTGCTGTGGACGGACAGCACCGGCGTGCTCGTACCGCCGCCGCTGGACAATGCCACGGCCACCACACACGCGGTGCTCGCGGGCCTGGCGACCGGCAGCGCGGCCGGCGGGGTGCTGCTGGTGTCCCGGCAGGTCCTGATGTGGCGGCTGATGCGGCGCAGAATGGACTCCTGGGAGCGCGAGTGGGCCAGGGTCGGCCAGGACTGGGGCCGGGCCGGCGCGGGCGGCTGACGGGCGGCGCGGACCATTGCGGCGGGCGGCGGTGTCCGCCTGACGGGCTGTCGTCAACGACCACCCGCCGCGCGCGCTACGGTTGATCCCCGGTCGCCCGAAGCAAGAGGTGGGGGCAGCAGCCCGATGGCACATGGCGTGGTGCAGGTCACCAACCCGAGCAGTTCGCGGTGGCGGCGCCGCACAGGTGAGTACGCCACCGTGGCCGCCGCCCTGGAGGCGGCGGGCGAGGGCGACGTGCTGTCGGTGTCCGCCGGCACCTACCGGGAGAATCTGGTGGTCGACCAGGCGGTCACCCTGCGCTGCGCGGACGGACCAGGCACGGTCCGTATCGCCCCGGCGTCCGGAGTGGCGCTGACCGTACGGGCGGCGGCCTCGGTGCACGACCTGCTGATCGAGGGCCAGGACGGCGCCGCCGCCGCACTGCTGGTGGAGGCCTGCGCCCCCGAGCTGTCGGGACTGCGGATCAGCACCCGTTCCGCGGTCGGCCTGGAGGTGCGCGACAGCGCGCGTCCCACGGTGCGCGGCTGCACGGTCGACAACCCGGCCGGGCTCGGCATCAGCGTGCTGGACGCGGCAGGCGGGCTGTTCGAGGACTGCGAGGTGGTCGCGGCCGGCCAGAGCGGTGTCGCGGTACGCGGCGGCGGCAGCCCCCGGCTTGAGCGCTGCCGCGTGCACCACACGTCGGGCTCCGGTCTTTCCATCACCGGTGAGCACAGCTCGATCGAGGCGGTGGGCTGCGAGATCTTCGAGATCCACGGCACCGGGCTGCACCTGTCGCAGCGCGCGTCCGGGAGCCTGACCGACTGCCAGCTGCACCGCACCACCGGCGACGGCATCTCGCTCGACACCGACGCGGTGCTGGCGATGGCCGACTGCGACATCCACGACATCCCGGAGAACGCGGTCGATCTGCGGGCCCGCTCGGTGCTCACCCTGACCCGCTGCACGGTCCGCCGTTTCGGCCGCAACGGCCTGTCGGTGTGGGACCCGGGCACCAGGGCCGACGCCAACCAGTGCGAGATCCACGACAGCACCGGCGACTATCCGGCGGTGTGGGTCAGCGACGGCGCCGTCGCCATACTGGACGCCTGCCGCGTGCACGACGTACCGGACGCGCTGTTCGTGCTGGACCGCGGCTCACGCGCGGACGTCGTCGACAGCGACTTCACGCAGATCCGCAATACGGCGGTGTCGGTGAGCGACGGCGCCAACGTCCAGCTCGACGACTGCCGGATCCGGGAGGCCGCGACCGGCGCCTGGTTCCGCGACCACGGCAGCGGCGGCACCTTCGCCCAGGTCACCATCGACGACACCGCGACCGGCGTGATCGTCACCAAGGGCGCCGACCCGGCCCTCGACCGCTGCACGGTCACCAACGCGACCGAGTCCGGCATCTACGTGTCGGCCGAGGGCCGCGGCACCTTCACCGGCTGCCGGGTGACCGGCAGCAAGGGCTACGGCTTCCACATCATCGACGGCTGCCGGTCCACCCTGACCCGGTGCCGTACCGAGCGCTGCGCCCGCGGCGGGTACGAATTCGCCGAGCCGGGCCCGGTCACCGAGGACTGCTCCAGTGACCGCACCGCCGCGCCCGAGCCCGCGCCGGTCCCGGTTCCCGCGGCGCCCGACCGGCAGCCCGCGGCCCAGTCGTACGGCCTGCTCGGCGGGGTGCCGCAGCAGCGGCCCGCGGAGGCGGAGCCGGCGGCCGTACCCGCGGCGCGGGAGAGCACCGAGGTGCTGGGCGACCTCGACGCCCTGGTCGGCCTGGACAGCGTCAAGCGCGAGGTCCGCACCCTGATAGACATGATCGCGGTGGGCCGCCGCCGGGAGCAGGCCGGCCTCAAGGCGCCGTCCCCGCGCCGCCACCTGGTCTTCACCGGCTCCCCCGGCACCGGCAAGACCACCGTGGCGCGGCTCTACGGCGAGATCCTGCACTCGCTCGACGTCCTGGAGCGCGGCCACCTGGTGGAGGTGGCCAGGGTCGACCTGGTCGGCGAGCACATCGGCTCCACGGCGATCCGCACGCAGGAGGCCTTCGACCGGGCCCGCGGCGGAGTGCTGTTCATCGACGAGGCCTACGCGCTGGCACCGGAGGACGCGGGGCGGGACTTCGGCCGGGAGGCCATCGACACCCTGGTAAAGCTGATGGAGGACCACCGGGACGCGGTGGTGGTGATCGTGGCCGGCTACACGGCGGAGATGGAGCGCTTCCTGGCGTCCAACCCCGGTGTGGCGTCCCGCTTCTCCCGAACCATCACCTTCGGCGACTACACCGCGGACGAGCTGCTGAGCATCGTGCAGTCGCAGGCCGCCGAGCACGAGTACCGGCTCGGCGAGGACGCGGGTGAGGCGCTGCTCAAGTATTTCACCGCACTCCCCAAGGGACCGGCCTTCGGCAACGGCAGGGCGGCACGGCAGACCTTCGAGGCGATGGTCGAGCGGCACGCGGTGCGCCTGGCCCATGTCGCGGAGCCGACGCACGACGAATTGCAGCTGCTCTACCCGGAGGACCTGCCGGAACTGCCCTGAGCCGGCAGCGCCCTGCCCTCCGCCCCCGCCAGCCGGGCGAGCAGCGCGGCCCGCTCCCGTGCGAAGGCCGGGTCCGCCTGGAAGCCGGAGTGGCCGCGTACGGGCTCCGGCAGCGGGTGGCGGGCGCTGCGGCCGTACGCGACCGGGTCGAGCAGCGGGCCGCGGTCCACCGGGCCTTCAGGACCCGCGAGCAGGACCGGGCCGCCGATCGGGTCGGTGCGGCGCCACAGATTGCGCCAGGCGTGCATGTCACGGTGCAGTCCGCGCAGCGGCCCGGGGCCGAAGTACGCGGGGAACCAGCGGCCGTACAGCCGGGCCAGCGGGCAGCCGTAGGTGAGCAGGGCGACCCGGCCCCTGGCGGCGGGGTCGAGCTGCCAGACCGCGGCGGCGGCCAGCACGCCGCCCTGCGAGTGGCCCGACAGGATGATCCGCCCGCCCGTGCGCGCGGACGCCGTGGTCGGTGGCCTCGTCGGGCCCCGCCTCGCTGCGGGCGGCCCGGCAGGTGGCCGTGACGGCCGTCGCGGCCAGGGCGGCGATCGAGGCGGCCAGTGCCCAGCCGAGTGCCTGGAGCGGCGGTGCGGCGGCGCCGCGGTCCTGGCGCAGCGCGGGGAAGGTGACGGCCGCGGCCACCGTGAGCAGCCCCGCCGCGGTGTGGGCGGTGCGCAGCCGGGCGACCGAGCGGCGGCCGTACCAGAAGCCCGGCTGGGCCAGCGGCGGGGCGCCGGGGGCCGGTGCGGGGCCGGGGGCCGGGCGCTGCGACTCGTACGCGGACCAGGTGCGGTGCGACAGCCACCACAGCAGCGCGGTCAGTGCGGCGGGGAAGAGGGCGGCCAGGGCGAGCCTGCGGCCCGGTTCGCTCCACCAGCCGCCGCGCCCGGCCGCCGCGAAGCCGAGCCAGGAGGCACCGCGGCTGCACCTCCCGCTGCCCGCGCAGCGCCACCTCGCCGGCCGCGGCGACCAGCAGCACGGTGAGGGTGAGGGCGAGCAGCCGGACGGCCGTCCCGTAGCCGCGGGCCAGCCGCAGCCGGTGCGAGGGCGGGCGCATCCAGTGCGCCAGGTTCGCGATCATGAACGGGAGCAGCAGCAGCCACAGTGCCCGGCTGCCGTTGCCCGAGGTGAGGTTGGCCCAGCAGTAGGCCTCGGGCACCGGCTCCTCGCGGCGCTGCCCCGGGTGCTCCTCGGCGTCCGCGTCGCAGGCGCGGCGGTGGACGCCCGCCGTGGCGTCGCCCGCGAGGCACACCGTGCGGGGGTCGTCGAGCATCCGCTCGGGGGTGGTGCCGCCGACACCGTGGACCAGAAGCTCCAGGGCGAGCCGCGGCTGGCTTGCCGCGTCGAGTCCGTCCCGGCCCTCACGGCTGCCTCCTGTGCCCCTTCCGTCCCGGATGTGCCGCCCGACCCGGGCGGCGGTCGGCCGTCCGCGGTGCCGGGCGGCCCGCGATCGGGCCGCGCGGGCGCGGTTCACCGCCGCCAAGGTGTTCCGACCCGTGGCCCGGCATACACCGGAGGGCGCGGTGCGTGGAAGGATGACCGCAGCGCGCCGGCAGACGGCATCGCACACAACGAGACGGACAGAACGAGGTCACGGGTGAGCGACAACCAGAACCTCCTCGCGGAGCAGCGCCGTGCACTGATCCTTGACGAGGTGCGGCGACGCGGCGGAGTGCGGGTCAACGAGCTGACCCGCAGGCTCAATGTCTCGGACATGACGGTGCGCCGCGACCTGGACGCACTGGCCCGGCAGGGCGTGGTCGAGAAGGTGCACGGCGGTGCGGTGCCGGTGGTCGAGGCCAGCAGCCACGAGCCGGGCTTCGAGGCGAAGTCGGGGCTCGAACTGGGCGCCAAGGAGGCCATCGCGACGGCCGCCGCCACACTGGTGGCGCCGGGCAGCGCGATCGCCCTGGCCGGCGGTACGACGGCGTACGCGCTGGCGCACCACCTGTTGGACGTACCGGACCTGACCGTGGTCACCAACTCGGTGCGGGTCGCGGACGTCTTCCAGTCGGGCCAGCGGCGGCCCGGTGCGAACCACGCGGAGGCGACGGCCACCGTGGTGATCACCGGCGGTGTGCGCACCCCCTCGGAGACGCTGGTCGGCCCGGTGGCCGACCGGGCGATCCAGGCGCTGCACTTCGACCTGCTGTTCCTCGGCGTGCACGGCATCTCGGTGGAGGCGGGCCTTTCCACGCCGAATCTGGCGGAGGCCGAGACCAACCGGCACTTCGTCCGCTCGGCCCGCCGGGTGGTGGTGATCGCGGACCACACCAAGTGGGGCACGGTCGGCCTGAGCTCCTTCGCCGCCCTGGAGGACGTCGACACCCTGGTGACGGACGCGGGCATCCCCGAGGTGCTGCGGGCGGAGATCGCCGAGCACTTGTCGGAACTGATCGTGGCAGGCGAGCCCACAGAGGGCTGACGCCCGAGCGCCCGCAGCGGTCGGCCGAGGCACGAGGCCGCCCGCGAAGGACGCGAGCAGAAAGACCGACAAACAACCCAGCGGGCTGACACACGAGCCCCCACACCGGCCACCCGAGGCACGAGGCCGCCCGCGAAGGACGCGAGCAGAAAGACCGACAAACAACCCAGCGGGCTGACACACGAGCCCCCACACCGGCCACCCGAGGCACGAGGCCGCCCGCGAAGGACGCGAGCAGAAAGACCGACAAACAACCCAGCGGGCTGACGCCCGAGCGCCCGCAGCGGTCAGGGCGTCGTCAGCCGCTGAACCAGGACCAGGCGCGGCCCGGGGACAGGACGACGAGGACCACCGCGGCCACCAGCATGATGCCGAGCAGCGCGCGCAGGCGGCGTACCGAGGGCGACAGCGGCTGCCTGGGCGGGCGGTTGTCGGGGCGCCAGGCGGTGGCGGCCTGCGAGGGGGTGTGCGGCCGCTCCTGGCGGCGCCGGCCCCAGCGGCGCGGTTCCGCCTCGGCGGCACGCTCGTCCTCCTCGCGCAGGCGGCGGGCGACGATCCTGGCCCGGGCGGAGGGCTCCTTGGGGGCGCTGAGGCGTATCGCGCGTTCCGAGTCGTTGGCGAAGAGCTCCCAGACGTCGTCGGGCAGCGACGGCTCCTCGGCCGCGGGTGAGGGTTCGGTGGTCACTGTCGGCGCTCTCGTCTCGTCCAGGCAAGGCCGGGGCGGCGAGCTGCTCGCGGTCCCCCACCGGCGCATCGATACGTCCCCGCCACTTCTACCTGCCGTGCCCCGCACGTGACAAGTACGGTCCCGGCCAGGACGGCGTCAGCGGTATTCGGCGAGCCGCGGACGTACGCCGAGCACGACCAGCACCGCGGCCAGGCCGAGCGCCCCGGCGGGCACCGCGGGCCAGCCGTCGAGCGCGGCGCGGGCGTCGTCGGCGTGCGCCGTGAAGTCGTTCAGCTGCTGCCCCGCCAGGCTGTCCAGGGTCGTCGCGAAGTCCCAGAAGTCGAAGGCCACGTCGCCGCGGCCGACCTCGGTGAGGACCGCGGCCGCCTGCTCGGTGTTCCCCGCCCGCTTCAGCGCGCGCAGCTTGTCGTCGTCGGCGCGGAAGTGGCCGTAGCGGGCGAGCACGTCCTGGTAGGCGGGGCGCTCGGCGGCGGTGGCGTAGCCGTCGGGGGACAGCAGGGTGTCCAGCCGCCGGGTGAGGGTGTCGAACTGCCGCTGGTCGGCGGCGCCGAAAGCCGGCTCGTGCACGAACCAGCGGCTCTCGGCGGCCGCCGCCTGCGCGGCGACGGCGCGGGCCTCGGCGAGCCTGGTCCAGGGCCGCAGTCCCTGCCCGCTCGCGGCGTTGACCGCGTCGGCGGTGGCGGCCAGCGCGAGTCCCCCGGCGAGGGTGACGGCCAGCGCGGCGGCGGTCGCGGCCAGCAGCGCCGGATTGAACCGCCTGCGGTAGTCCCGTGCCAGCTCCCACTGCCACCACGCCAGCACCGCGACCGCGGCCAGGCCCAGCGCGCCGAGCGCCAGGCCCCAGCGGACGGCCGCGCCATGGGCGCCGGTCCGCTGCTCGTCGGCCTGCCGCTGGTAGGCCGCGGACAGGGCGTCGGCGGCGGGCAGCAGCTCGTCGTGCATGACGTCACCGGCCTGGACGTTCATGGCGACGGCGAAACGCGGCGGGTGGCCGGCGACCGGGTCGGGGTCCTGCTCCGCGACGTAGGCCGCGCGACCGCCGAGGTCGTCGTAACGGCCGAGGCCGTCGAGCAGCGCCCGCACCCGCGCGCCCTGGCCCGGGTCCGCACCGAGCTGCCGGAGCAGGCCGCTGACCTGGGCACGCCGCTGCTGCGCGGTGATCAGGGCGTTGAGCTGGTTGCCGACGATGACGTCCGCGTCGGTGGCGGAGCGGCCCGGCGCGAGGGTGTCGGCGCGCTGGGCGTCGAGGTCGGCGAGCGCGAAGCGCAGCTGCGCGGCCACGGCGGCGCGCTGGGCGACGGTGGTGCCGAGCCGTCCGGCGCTGTCCCGTACGGTGATCGCGCCCGCGACGGCGACCGCGCACAGCGCGCCGAGCACCAGCAGGGCCGCCACGGTGCGGACGCCGAGCCGCCGCGGTCCGCCGCGCGCCGGCTGTACGCGGCGGGGCGGCCGGTACGTCTCGGGCCTGGGCGCGGGGGCGACGGCGGGCGCCTCCCCTGCCGTGACCTCCCGCGCGGGCGGGGCCGTCTGAGACATCGTCATACGGCGACGCTAGGTGCGGCCCGCGAAACCCCGGTGACCCCGGGACGACCGCCGGGTGTCCTGACCGTAACAGAACTGCCGCGAAGCCGATCGAAGTCGGACAGGACGACTGACGCCGCGTCAGGGCCGTTCGGCGGGCGGCTCCCGCGGTGGTTCCGGCTGCCACAGCGGGTGCTCCTCGCGCGCCCACCAGCGCGGTACGTACCCCGTGCGCAGTCCGCGCCGCGCCTCGGGGTCCTTGGTGGCGAACCACACGTGCCCGGCGATCACCGCGCCGAAGGCCAGCGCCAGCCAGTCGTGCACGAAGGTCGCCCCGGTGCGCCAGATCAGCGGCGCGAGCTTCGGGAACCACATGAGCACCCCGGTGCCCGCCATGATCAGCAGGGCGCCGGTGGCGAAAGCGGCGTAGAGCTTCTGGCCCGCGTTGAACTTCCCCGCCAGGCTCGGCTCCCGCCTGCCCCGGCGCAGGGCGGTCCGCAGCCACCGCCAGTCGTGCGGGAAGAAGCGGCCCAGCCGTCCGAGGTCGCGGCGGAAGGCGCGGGAGACCAGGCCGAGCAGCACCGGCACCGGGACGGCGATCCCGGAGTATTCGTGCAGCGTGACGACCGTCCTGCGGCGGCCGACGATCTCGGCGAGCGGCGGGAAGTACAGGCAGCCGCCGGTGAGGACGCAGATGCCCATCAGCCAGTTCACCGAGCGGTGCACCCAGGTCTCGGCGCGGGTGAAGCGGCGCAGCCCGGTCATCACCCGGGTGTCACGAAGTGGGGTCATCACCGCGGCCGTTCGACTTGCCGACCCAGGCGTCCACGTCGTAGCCGTAGTGCTCCCAGTAGCCGGGCTGCACCTTCTTGGTCACGGTGATGCCGGACAGCCATTTCGCGGACTTGTAGAAGTACATGGGCGCCGCATAGAGCCGGACCGGCCCGCCGTGGGCGGCGGTGACCGGCTTGTCGTTCATGGTGAGCGCCACCAGGATGTCGGCGCGGCGGGCCTGTTCGAGGGTCAGGCTCTCGGAGTAGACGCCGTCGAAGCAGGTGAAGCGGATCGCGGTGCCGCCCTCGCGCACCCCTGCCGCGTCCAGCAGGGTGGACAGCCGCACCCCGGAGAAGGCGGTCTTGGGCACCCGCCAGCCGGTGACGCACTGCACATCGCGCACCAGCCGGGTCTGCGGCAGGGCGCGCAGGTCGGCGAGCCCGTAGCCGCCGGGCCTGTCGACGAGGCCGCCGACGGTGAGCCGGTAGTCGCTCTCGCCGCGGTGCGGGATGGAGTTGGACACCGAGTAGAAGCGGAAACCGCCGCCGCCGGGCAGCAGTCCTGTCACCCCGGTGGGGTCCTTGGCGCTGACCGACGCCAGGACGGAGTCGAGTTTGCCCTGGACGGCGCCGCCGACGCCGACGCCCGCCGCGCCGAGACCGAGCATGCCCAGGACGACCCGCCGCCCGACCGGGGTGCCGCGGCCCTCCTCCGAGGGTCCCGGGGCGGGGTTCGGGGGTCTCTCCGGTGCCTTCACCGACGGCGTGCGGTCGTCCATGGGTCGATTCGAGCACGCCGGCCGCCGTCTGGCCAGGGCCGGCCGCGGGACGTCAGAATTCCGTCATATCCTCGGCGCCGGGCGCGTGCTGCCGTACGGCGGCGAGCAGGCCGGCCAGCGCGTCGTTGAAGGCGGCGGGGCGCTCCAGGTTGGGCAGGTGGCCGGCGCCCTCGATGACGGCCAGCCGCGCGCCCGGGATGTGCCGGTGCAGGTGTTCGGCGTCCGCGACGGGCGTGAAGACGTCGTCCCTGCCGACCACGACCAGCGCGGGCACCGCGACGGTCGGCAGCGTCGCGGTGTAGTCGGGGCGTTCCGCCCGGCCGCGCAGTGCGGCGGCGGCGCCCTCGGGCGGGGCGGCGAGCATCATGCCGAGCACATGCGCGGCCACCTCCGGCAGGTCCGCGACGGTCGCGGGCGACACCATGGAGTCCAGCACCTCGTGGGCGTAGCCGGACATGCCGTCCCGCAGCAACTGGTCGGCGCGCGCGTTGCGTTCCTTCCTGCCGCGCTCGGTCTCGCCCTGCGCGAAGGTGTCGGCGAGGACGAGCCCGGCGACCCGGCCGGGGAAGAGCCGGTGGAATTCCAGCACGATCTGGCCGCCCATCGACAGCCCGCACAGGACGGCCCGCCGCACTCCCAGGTGATCGAGCAGCCCCGCGAGGTCGCGGGCGAAGGTGCTGAGCGGGGTCAGACCCGCGACGACCTGGCTGCCGCCGTAGCCGCGCAGGTCGGGTGCGATCGCCCGGTGGCCCGGCGCCGCGTCCTGCTGCGGGCGCCACATGGTGCGGTCGAAGGGGTGCCCGTGCACCAGCAGCAGCGCCTCGCCCTTGCCGCGGCCGGCGTCGCCGCCGCTGCCCGTGTCGTCGTAGGTCATGGTGATGCCGTTGATGAAAGCGCTGCTCACCTGCTGGTTTCCCCTCTTCCGGCCAATACTCCGAGGCTAGGCGCGGGGCATTGGCGAGGGCAATAACCGCATTTGATTTCGGTGCAATATGCTGGCGCGGGACATGGCGAAGGGCGCGGACATGGTGCGGGACTTCCGGCGGGCGGCCGACGTGGTGGCGGCGCAGATCGCCGCGGGCCGGCTGCGTCCCGGTGACCGGCTGCCGACGCAGCGGGCCTTCGCGCGCCGGCACGGGATCGCCGAGTCGACCGCGAGCCGGGTGTACGCCGAACTCGCCCGCCGCGGCCTGGTGACCGGCGAGGTCGGGCGCGGCACTTTCGTGCGGGCCGCCGCGCCCGCGCCGGACCCGGCGCTCGCCGAGCCGGCGTCGGCGCGGGTGGACCTGGAGCTGAACTACCCGGTCACGGCGGGCCAGTCGGAGCTGCTGGCCGCCGGACTCGCCCGGCTGGCCAGGCCCGATGTGCTGGCCGCCGCGCTGCGCCCGTCCGCCGCCGCGGGCACTCCCGCGGCGCGTGCCGCGGTCGCGGGGCTGCTCGCAGCGCCGGGCTGGGCGCCGGACCCGGACGGCGTGCTCTTCGCCGGCAACGGCAGGCAGGCTGTCGCCGCCGCCCTCGCCGCGCTGGTACGGCCCGGCGGCCGGGTGGGCGTCGAGGCGTTGACGTATCCGGTGGTCAAGGCTGTCGCGGCCCGGCTCGGCATCACGCTCGTGCCGCTGGAGTGCGACCAGGAAGGCATGCTGCCCGGTGCGCTGCTCGCCGCGCACCGGGCGGCGCCGCTGGGCGGGGTCTACGTCCAGCCGACGCTGCACAATCCGCTGGGCGTCACCATGCCGGGCCCGCGCCGGGCCGAACTGGCCGCGGCCCTGCGGGAGACCGGGCTCAGCGCGGTCGAGGACGCCATCTGGTCCTTCCTGCGCGAGGACGCGCCGCCACCGCTCGCGGCATACGCGCCCGAGCGGGTGATCCTGGTGGACAGCGCGTCCAAGCGGCTCGCGCCGGGCCTGACCGCGGGCTTCGCCGTCGCCCCGCCGGACCTGACCGCCCCCGTGACGGCCGCCCTGCGCTCCGGCGGCTGGGCGAGCGCCGGCTACGCCCTTGCGGCGGTGACGGGTTGGCTGACCGACGGCACCGCCACGACGATCGCCGCGGCCAAACGGGCCGACGCGCGCGACCGGCAGCGCATCGCGGCGCACGCCCTGGCCGGCCTCGCGACGAGATCCGACCCGGGATCGTACTTCTGCTGGTGGGAGCTGCCCGCCCTCTGGCGCGCCGACACCTTCGTGGCCGCCGCCGCCCGGCACGGCATCGCGGTCACCCCGGCAGCGTCCTTCGTGGTGGGTCCGCACCGCACGCCCGCCGCGGTACGCCTGGGCCTCGCCTCTCCCCCGCCGCCGGTGCTGCACAAGGCGCTGACCACACTGGCGGCCCTGGCCCGCACCGGTCCCGACGATTCGGCACCGGAGTGAACACCCCGGCGGCCGGCGCGTGCGGACGGCCTCCCGGCATTCCGGTTCACCCCGGCCGGAGGGGCGAAAGGGCCGGTCGGAGCCCCCGTATGCGACGAGTTGCGGGATTCCTCACATCGGGTGACGCTGATATCGCATCACGGAGTGCTGTAGCAGTCACTCTACGCATTTCGCTCAGGTGTCCCCATCGGAGCGGCGAACGGCCGGACCCTCGCGTACGCGGGGCGCGGCCCAGCCGCGGAGGGAGTCGCAGCCGTGATCATGCAAGTCGACCAGACCGACAGGACCGACCCGACCCATCGAACAGAACGCGAGTGCACACTCGCACTCGACGCGCATCCGTACCGGATCCAGCAGATCCGCCGCATTGTGTCCGCGCAGCTGCGCTACTGGCGCCTCGATCCGCTGATCGAGCCCGCGGCGAGCGCCACCAGCGAGCTGCTGGCGAATGTGCACCGGCACGCGCAGCCGGACAAGAAGTGCGGCGTACGGCTGACCCTCGCCGACGACCGTCTCACCGTGGCCGTCACCGACCACGACCCGCGACTTCCGCAGCTGAGGCCGGTGGAGCCGATGGCCACCACCGGGCGAGGGCTCGCCATGGTCGAGGCGATGAGCGACAGCTGGGGCACCGACCTGCTGCCCGGGGAGACGGGCAAGGTCGTGTGGTTCGTCCTGCGCACCCCGCTGACCGTACCGACGCTGGTGCCGATGCGGACGACCATGCCGTTCGACCGCGCGATGCCCGAGCCGGTGCCGTTGCCCGAGCGGATCGCCGCCGCGGCCTGACCGCGGCACTGCGGGCGTGCCCGCAGGCGGACCGCAGGCCGGGCGCCGCCTCCCCACCGGGAGGCGGCGCCCGGCCCTGGACGGGCCTGCGGGCGCGTCCGCGGCGCCGTGGACCTCGGCCGCGTCCATGACGCGGGCCGCGCGGGCTGCCGTCAGGCCAATCACAGGGCGGCGTTCCTGCCGCCGCGGAGGTCGCGCGGGTCACGGGCGAAGTGCTCCTCCAGCACCGACATCCGCCGCCAATACTCCTCCTCGTCGATCTCGCCGGAGGCGAACCGCCGCCCGAGCACCGCCGGCGGGCTGTGCTCGCCCGCCGGCGGCCAGGTCTGCCGCCACGGCCCGCCGCGCCCGCGCCACACCGTGCGGCGCAGCACGGTGACCACGGCGGCCACCGCGAACACCCAGGCCAGGGGGAGGAACAGGATCCACGGGCCGGGCCCTCCGTCATGCCACGCCAGGGTGTTCATCGTCCGTCATCTCCTCGGATGGTGCGGGTTCTCCCGACACCACCGAGCCTGCCGCTCCCCGCCGCCGAAATCGTCGTACGGCCGGCGGCAGCGGGGCTGCTCCGCGCGGAGTACGCGGCGGCGCGGGCGCCGCACCCGGCGGGCGCCCGTCAGCCGCCCAGCGCCGTCAGCGGGTCGTCGAGCACCGGCTGCCAGGCCAGCTCGGCCGCGCCCACCAGGCTGTTGTGGTCCAGGGCGCAGGCCAGCACCGGCACGCTGCCGCTGCGGCCCCACAGGCTGTGGTCGGCCACCACCGCGCGCAGCGCCTCCGGGTCGGCGTCGAGCAGATGGCGGTGCAGGCCGCCGAGCAGGATGCGGTCGGGGTTCAGGACGTTGACCATCCCGGCCAGGCCGCGGCCGAGCCGGTCGATCAGCATGTGCGCGGCGGCCTTGACGGCCGGGTCCGCGTACTCCGTACGGAGCAGGTCGCGGCACTGTTCGAGCAGCGACACCTCGGGGCCGGGGACCCGGCCGGCCGCTTCGAGGAAGGCCAGCGGGTCCGCCTCCACGTCCAGGCAGCCGCGGCTGCCGCAGTGGCAGGGGCGCCCGTCGGGCTGCACGGTGAGGTGGCCGACCTCCAGCGCGAGCCCGGAACTCCCCGTGTGCAGGCGGCCGTCGAGCACCAGTGCGCCGCCGACGCCGCGGTGGCCCGACGCGACCACGAGCAGGTGCTGCGCGCCGCGCCCGGCGCCGTGCCGGTGCTCGGCCAGCGCCGCCACATTGACGTCGTTGCCCACGAAGGACGCGACCGGGTCGCCGTCGGGGCCGAGGATGCCCACCCGGGCGATCTGGCCCGCGAAGACCTCGCGCACCGGGGCGCCCGCGGGCCAGGCCAGATGCAGCGGGTTGAGCGCGGTGCCCTCGGGCTCCGCGACCGCGGACGGCACCGCCAGGCCCGCCCCGACACACAGCCGACCCGACCCGAGCAGCAGCGCGGCGCCGGCCTCGACGACCGCGCCCAGCACGTGCGCGGGGTCGGCCGGTACGGTCATACTGCCGGGCGCGGTGGCCACGATCTCCCCGCCGAGCCCCACGAGCGCGGCACGGAAGCCGTCCGCGTGCACCTGGGCGGCCAGCACGACAGGCCCCTCGGGCGCCACGTCGAGCCGGTGCGAGGGGCGGCCCTGCGCCCCGGAGGGGCCGCTCGGCCGGGTGTCCACCCGGATCAGCCCCAGCGCCTCCAACTCCGCGGCGACCGCACCCGCGGTCGCACGGGTCACCCCCAGTTCAGCGGTGAGCAGTGCGCGGGTCGCCGCGCGGCCGGTGTGCACGAGGGAGAGCGCGGGACCGAGTGCACCGCGGCCCCGCTCAAGCCTTGTCCGAATCTGTGTCACCCCCCTATTCTGACTTTGTGCCGACGCTAAACAAAATAGGGACGGCCCTGGGCCGGTCCCACCACGCTCCCGCCATCGACCCCGCGCTGCGCCGCCTGCGCCTCGCCCTCACCGTCTTCTTCGCCGTGGACGGCTTCCTCTTCGCCAGCTGGGTGGTGCGCATCCCCGCCATCAAAGCCCAGGCGGGCGCCTCCGCGGGCCAGTTGGGGCTGGCGCTGCTCGGCGTGTCCGCGGGCGCCGTGGCGACGATGGTGCTCACCGGACGGCTGTGCCGGCGCTTCGGCAGCGACCGCGTCACCCTGGCGACCGGCGCCGTCCTCTCGCTGAGCATCGCCCTGCCGCCGCGAACGCACTCGGCACTCGCACTCGGCCTGGTCCTGCTGGTGTTCGGCGTATCGTACGGCGGTCTGAACGTCGCGATGAACAGCGTCGCCGTCGAACTGGTCGCCGCGCTGCGCCGACCGGTCATGTCGAGCTTCCACGCCGCGTACAGCCTGGGCGGGCTGATCGGCGCCAGCCTGGGCGGACTGCTCGCGCCCCACCTGTCGCCCGCCACGCATCTGCTGCTGCTCACCCCGGTCGGCCTGCTCACCGTCGCCTTCGCGGGACGCGTCCTGCTGGCTCACCCGATCGAGGTACCGCGGGAGCACATCGCCCAGGCCACGGCCTCCGCGCGCTCCGAGGCCGCCGCGCCCGCCGCCGAGCGCGCGTCCACGTCCAATTCCGCGCCCACGTCCGCGTCCTCGCCCGGCGGTGTGCGGCACACCCGCCTGCTGGTCGCGGTCTTCGGCCTGATCGCGGCGTGCTCGTCGTACGGCGAGGGGGCGCTCGCCGAATGGGGGCCGCTGCACATCCAGCAGGACCTGCACGGCGGCCCCGGGATCGCGGCGGCCGGATACGCGGCGGTGGCGCTCATGATGACCCTGGGCAGGCTGACCGGCACCGCCCTGCTGGAGCGGCTCGGCCAGACCCGGGTACTGGTGCTGGGCGGGCTCACCGCGGCCGGCGGCATGCTGCTCGGCGCCCTGGCACCGGTGATCCCGCTGGTGATCCTGGGCTTCGCGCTCACCGGCCTCGGCCTGGCCAACAGCTTCCCGACCACGATCGCGAGGGCGGGCGCGCTGACCGGCGCGAGCGGGGTCGCCGCCGCCTCCACCCTCGGCTACGGGGGCATGCTGCTCGGGCCGCCCTCGATCGGCTTCCTGACCGACGCCATAGGGCTGCCGATCGCGCTGACCACGGTGTCGGCGCTGGCCGCGGTCGCCGCCGTCATCGCCTACGCGGTACGCAACAGCGGCCGCAGGACTTGATGCACATCACAGGCGCCCGCAACGCCGGACCGGGGGATGCTGGGGGCGGCCGCGGGGAGCCCCTGACCGGCCGAGCCCGCAGCGGGCCCGAGGAGGAGCGATGCGCATACCGACCTGGCTGGTCAACGCCACCCGCCTGGCGCACAGGGAGCGGCTGTCCCGGATCTACCTGGTCGTGGTCGGCATCGCCACGCTGCTGCTGCTCCTGGACACCGCGCTGATTTCGCACCGGCACGCCTCGCCCACCGCTTTCCTGCTGCTGGTGGTGACGCTGCCCTGGACGCCGCTGCTCTGGTCACTGGTCGCGTCGGCCGGCGGGCTCGACGCCAGGACGACGGCCTTCGGCTGGTCCGGGTGGGCGCTGGCGGTGGCCGCCGCGCTGGTCTCGGCCGCGCTCAACGCCGTCCTGCTCGGTTACGCGGCCAGATACTCCCGCCGGCGCACCGCGACCGCCCCGGCCCGGCGCTCCTGAGGCCGGGTCGGCAGCTCCACGGCCCCTCGGCTCGTACGCCGGGCGTCACACCTGGGCGGGCCGGGCGAGCATCCGCTCCAGTACGGCACGGTGGCCGGGGCGGGCCTGCTCGTAACGCTGCCTGCCGCCCTCGGTGATCGCGACGTAGACGCCGCGCCGGTCCTCGGTGCAGATGCCGCGGTCGACCAGGCCGTCCTTCTCCAGCCTGGCGACGAGGCGGGACAGCGCGCTCTGGCTGAGGTGCACCCGGTCGGCCAGTTCCTGCACACGGAAGGTGCAGCCGCCGTCCTCGGGATCGCCCGCAAGGACGTCGAGCACCTCGAAATCGCTCGCGCAGAGCCCGTACTGGTGCAGCTCACGATCGAGTTCGCACGCCGTACGCGCATGGATGGCGAGGATCTCCCGCCACTCGCGCTCCAGCGCCCGCTCACTCTTGTCCACGGTCATGCCCGCAGGGTAGCAGAAAACGGACCCTGATGCACGGACATTAAATGCACTTGCATCCGATGCGCGTGCATGTAATCTACCGCTCATGACTTCTCCGTCAACCACCGTCCCCCGGACCGAAGAGCGGTGGAGTGCCCTGCAATGGGGCACGCTCTTCGTGCTCTGCGGCGCGCTCTTCCTCGACGCACTCGACGTCTCGATGGTCGGCGTGGCGCTCCCCTCGATCGGCGACGACCTCCACCTGTCCACGAACTCGCTGCAGTGGGTCGTCAGCGGCTACATCCTCGGCTACGGCGGCCTGCTGCTGCTCGGCGGCCGGGCGGCCGACCTGCTCGGCAGGCGCCGCGTCTTCCTCGTCGCACTCGGCATCTTCGCCGTCGCCTCGCTGCTCGGCGGCCTGGTCGACTCGGGCTCGCTGCTGATCGCCACCCGCTTCATCAAGGGCCTGAGCGCCGCGTTCACCGCGCCGGCCGGCCTGTCGATCATCACCACCAGCTTCGCCGAGGGCCCGGTGCGCAACCGCGCCCTGACGATTTACTCCAGCTGCGGCGCCACCGGCTTCTCGATGGGCCTGGTGCTCTCCGGCTTCCTGACCGAGGCGGGCTGGCGCTGGACGATGCTGCTGCCCGCGCCGGTCGCCCTGATCGCCCTGATCGCCGGCCTGAAGCTGATCCCGAAGACCCCGCGCGACAGCACCGAGGGCCGCGGTTACGACCTGCCGGGCGCCGTCACCGGCACCGCGTCGATGCTGCTGCTGGTGTTCACCGTGGTCTCGGCGTCGAGTGCCGGCTGGGCCTCGGCCCGTACGCTCGGCTCCTTCGCCGCCGTCGCGGCGCTGCTCGCGGCGTTCGTCGCGATCGAGCACCGCTCGTCCCACCCGCTGATCCGGCTCGCGGTGCTCCGCTCCTCGCACCAGGTCCGCGCCAATCTCGGCGGCGCCACCTTCTTCGGCTCCTACATCGGCTTCCAGTTCCTGGTCACGCAGTATCTGCAGAACGTGCTCGGCTACAGCGCCATGCAGACCGCGCTCGCCTTCCTGCCCGCCGGCTCGCTGGTCGCCATCCTGTCCACCCGGATGGGGCCGATCGTGGACCGGTTCGGCACCATGCGGGTGATCGCGGCCGGCTTCGCGTCGCTGGTCGCCGGCTACGCGCTCTTCCTGCGGATCGACCTGCACCCGAGCTACCCGGCCGTCATCCTCCCGTCGATGCTGCTGCTCGGCGCGGCCTTCGCGCTGGCCTTCCCCTCGCTCAACATCCAGGCCACCAACGGCGTCAGGGACGAGGAGCAGGGCATGGTCTCCGGCCTGCTCAACACCTCCTTCCAGGTCGGCGGCGCGATCTTCCTGGCGGTCGTCACCGCGGTGGTCACCGCCAACACCGGCGGCCACGGCGGCGGCAAGCAGGCGGTGCTCGACAGCTACCGGCCGGCTCTGTGGGTGGTCACCGGCATCGGTGTGGTCGGCCTGCTGCTCACCGCGTCGGGGCTGCGCTCCCGGCGGCCCTCGTACGGCATCCTCGTCGCGTCGTCGGCCGACGACGAGGCGCGGTGGGCCGTGCGGGGCGAGGGCGGATCGGTCCCCGGGTCCGGGGCGGGGTCTGCGGCTCCGGTTCCGGCGGCGGCTCCGGTTGTCTCCGGGTCGGCGTCCGGGCCTGCCTCCGCCTCGGACGGGGGCGCGGTGCGCGACTGATTCCCCGCGTGCCTGCGGCTTCCCCCGCCCGGCCCCGGCCCCGCGCCTTTCCGGTGCGGGGCCGGGCTTGTAGGGGTGTACGGGGCTAGCAGGCACCGACCTGGGGGCCGAGCTTGTGCGAGGACGGGCCTGGGCGGCGCCGAGGTGGCGCAGGTACGGGCCTGGGCGGCGCCGAGGTGGCGCAGGTACGGGCCTGGGCAGCGCCGAGGTGGCGCAGGTACGGGCCTGCGGCGGCGGTCCGCCGGGGTCAGCCGAGCCAGCCCGGGCGTACCAGGCCGGATTCGTAGGCCAGCACGACCAGCTGGGCACGGTCGCGGGCGCCCAGTTTGGTCATGGCCCGGCTGACGTGGGTCTTCGCGGTGAGCGGGCTGACCACCAGGCGGCGGGCGATCTCGTCGTTGGACAGGCCGATACCGGCCAGCGCCATCACCTCGCGCTCGCGGTCGGTGAGCTGGTCGAGGGCGCTCATCGCCGCCGGCTCCTTGGAACGGGCGGCGAATTCGGCGATCAGCCGGCGGGTGACGCCGGGCGACAGCAGCGCGTCGCCGGCCACCACCGCGCGGACCGCCCGCAGGAGTTCGGCCGGCTCGGTGTCCTTGACCAGGAAGCCCGACGCGCCGGCGCGGATCGCCTCGAAGACGTATTCGTCCAGCTCGAACGTGGTCAGGACGACCACTTTCACCTGTTCGAGCGCGGTGTCGCCGGTGATGTGCCGGGTGGCGGCGAGCCCGTCCATCACCGGCATCCGGATGTCCATCAGCACGGCGGCCGGGCGCAGTTCGCGCACCGCCTCCAGTGCCTGCTGCCCGTTGGCCGCCTCCCCGACGACCTCGATGTCGCTCTGCGCGTCGAGCAGCGCCCGGAACCCCGCCCGCACCAGCGCCTGGTCGTCGGCCAGCACAACGCGGATCATGGTCGCTCCTCGGCGGCGGTCATCCCCAGCCGCCGACCCGCATCGTACGGCCGGCCCCTGTCGGCGGCATTGGTGGCGGGGCGCTCGGCACTCATGGCGGTGCCCTGGTCGCGGGCGGGTGGCGGCCCGGCAGGGGCAGGGTCGGCCACGGGCAGCGGCCCGGCAGGGGCAGCATCCCCGGAGGACAGCGCCCCGGCGAGGGCAGGATCGTCCAGGGCCGGTGACCCGGTGGAGACAGGGGCTTCGACGGCCGACCGTCCGGCGGGGGCACCGGGGCCACGCGTGACCTCCTGACCGGCGCGCGCACCCGACCCGGGCACGGGCGGCGACCCACCCGAGGCGAGGTCCACCCCAGACGGCGGCCCGGCAGGGGCAGGGTCTGCCGCGGGCAGCGGCCCGGCAGGGGCGGCATCCCCGGAGGACGGCGGCCCGGCAGGGGCGGGGTCATCTGCTGGTGGCGGCCCGCTGAGGGCGGGCTCCTCCGCGGGCAGCGGCCCGGTGTGGTCGGGCCGGTCCCGCGGGTCGGGCCGGTCCCGCGGGTCGGGTGCGACGAGCGGGTCGGGTGCGACGAGCGGGTCGGGTGCGACGAGCGGGTCGGGTGCGACGAGCGGCAGCCTGGCCCGTACGCGGAAGCCGCCGCCGGGGCGCGGCCCCGTCTCGACCGTGCCGCCCAGCGCGGCAGCGCGTTCGCGCATGCCGACCAGGCCGTTGCCGCCGCCGCTCTCGCCGCCGGTCACCGCCGGCCCGTCGTCGTCCACCTGTACCTCGACGCAGTCGGACCGATACCCGAGGAGTACGCGCGCGGTGCGCGATCCCGAGTGCCGCACGATGTTCGTCAACGCCTCCTGAACGATACGGAAGGCGGCGAGGTCGGCGCCCGGGGGCAGCGGCACCCGGGCGCCCTCGGCGGTCACCTGGGCCTGCAGCCCGGCGGCCGTGGCCTGGTCCAGCAGCTCGGGCAGCCGGTCCAGGCCCGGGGCGGGAGTACGCGGTGCCTCGCCCGGCGCCCGCAGCGCACTGAGCACCTGCCGCACCTCGCCGAGGGCCTCCTTGCTCGCCGCCTTGATGGTGGTGAGCGCGGTGCGGGCCTGCTCGGGCCGTTCGTCGATCAGCGCGAGGGCGACCCCGGCCTGCACATTGATCAGCGAGATGCTGTGCGCCAGCACATCGTGCAGCTCACGGGCGATCCGCATCCGCTCCTCGTCCACCCGGCGCCGCTCCGCCTCGGCCCGCTCCCGCCGCTCCCTGGCGATCTGCTCGCGCCGCATCCGGAACAGCTCCGCCCCGGCCAGCACCGCGAGCAGCCAGGCCCCGGCGCCCGACAGCTCCATCCACGACGTCCGGGTGTCCCCGGACGGCGGCAGCCAGTGGTAGAGCCACTCGCCGACCAGCACGTGGCCGACGTAGGCGCTGCCCGCCACGACGAGCACGGCTCTGCGGTGCCCGGCCGCCACCGCGCTGAAGAAGGCGACTACGAGGCTGGCGAAGACCGGCCCGTAGGGATAGCCGAGAACGGTGTAGAGCAGCGTCACCACGGCGGTGCCCGCGGCCACCTCGACCGGCCTGCGGCGGCGGAGCAGGAGCAGCGCGGGGCCCGCGAGCAGCAGCAGACAGCCGAGCCGGTCCAGGTCGACGCGCACGGTCTGGTGCCGTCCGGCCACGCTGGAGCCGACGACCTGGACGAAGGCCAGGGCCAGCGCGGGCACCCAGAGCGAGGGCATGCCGCCACCGCCCCGGCCGACGGGGAAGAGCCCATGCCGCGGCGGACCCTCCGGCTGCACCTCGCGCGTCATCCGTCCACGCTAGACCGCGGCCCGCGGCACCGGCATCCACTGCTCGGGGTCACCGCGGCTACTTCGCCGGGAGTATGCCGTCACCGCCGGCCGCGGCGCTGCCGCCCGGTGCGGTCGCCGCTGCGCCGACGGGTATCGCACCGGCCCGGGGGCCGCCGTCCGTACGCAGCCCCACCTGAGCGGCCAGCGAGACCGCGGCCTGCTCGAAGAATTCGCCGCGAGCCTCCACGACCCGGTTGAACTGGCCGAAGAGCTCGAAGCTGACGATGCCGAAGACCTGGGCCCACACGGCGACCAGCGCGGCGATCACCCGTATCGGCAGCTCGGGGGCCAGCTCGGCGGCGAGCCGCCCGGCGTCCGCGCGCACGGGACCGGCCAGCGGGCGGCCGGCGGGCTCGCCGAGCAGGCCGGCGGTGTGGGCGTCACGGACCACCGACACCAGTGTGAGAGCGACCCGGGAAGCGGGTGCGACCGTGTCCTGCGGCGCCGCGTAGCCGGGCACGGGCGAGCCGTAGATCAGGGCGTATTCGTAGGGGTGGCCGACCGCCCAGTCACGGACCGCGCGGCACACGGCGACCCAGCGGTCGAGCGGGTCCGCGGCCGGGGGCATCCCGTCGGCGGGTGCGGCGGCCCGCGCGGGCGGTACCGCCGCATCGGCCCCGGCGAGCGCCTGCTCGGCGGCGGCGCCGATCGCGTTGTAGGCGTCGATGATGAGGGCGGTGAGCAGGTCGTCGCGGCTGGGGAAGTAGCGGTAGAGGGCCGAGGACGCCATCCCGAGCTCGCGGGCGACCGCGCGCAGCGACAGACCGGAAGGTCCGTGCACGGCCAACTGCCGGCCCGCCTCCTCCTTGATGGCCGCGGTGATCTCCGCCCTGGCCCGTTCCCTGGCTCCTCTGATCGCACTCATGGAATCCAGTGTGCCACTTCCAAGAGCGATGACCAAGAACGAGAGCCGTGAAAAAATTAGAGAGCGGTGCTCTTGCTTCGAGGCGCACCGATCGGGCACACTGTTCTCAAGCGAGAGCAGCGCTCACAGAATCGGGAGAGACCCTCATGTCCGAGCAGGTCCAGCACGTTCAGAAGCCCGGCTGGTTCACCGTCAATGTCCTCAACCGCACCGTCGCGTTCCTGACCCGCCGCGGTTTCAGCGTCTGGGGTTCCCGGGTGCTGGCCGTCCGGGGCCGCAAGAGCGGTGAGTGGCGCACCACACCGGTCAATGTGCTCACGCTGGACGGCGAGCGCTATCTGGTGGCTCCTCGCGGCCACGTCCAGTGGACGCACAACATGCGGGCGGCGGGCGGCGGCCGGCTGCATCTGGGGAAGAGGGTCGAGGAGTTCACCGCGGTGGAGGTCGCCGACGACGACAAGACCCCGATATTGCGCGGGTACCTCAAGCGCTGGAAGGCCGAGGTCGGGGTCTTCTTCGGCGGCGTCGGCCCGGATTCCACCGCCGAGGAGCTGCGCGCGATAGCGCCCAAGCACCCGGTCTTCCGGATATCGCCGACCGCAGAGGCCGGGCGCGGCGCAGGGGGCGCGGGCAGGGGTGAGTGACGGTCCGGGGGCGCCGGATCGTGCGCGCCGCCCCCGGCTGCCGCTGCGGCCCGGCCGTCAGGCCCGGTTCACGCTGTCCAGCGCCCTGCGGGCCATCGGGTGGGTACGGACGATCTCGGCCAGCGAACTGCTGCCGCGGGTGATGCCGGCGAAGGCCCGCCAGGCCGGCGGGAAGGTGGTGAGCACCGCGTGCAGCAGGCCGGGGCGCCGCTCGAAGAGGGTGAGCATCCGGCGGCCGACGCCCATCTCGACGCCGAGGCCGGCCTTGACGGCGAAGGCGTAGTTGAGCGCCTGCCTACGGGCGTCCACCGCGTCGTGCGACTCGGCGATACGGACCGCCCACTCCCCCGCGAGCCGGCCGGAGCGCAGCGCGTAGGAGATGCCCTCGCGGGTCCAGGGTTCGAGCAGTCCGGCCGCGTCACCGCAGACCAGCACCCGGCCGCGGGACAGCGGCGAGTCGTCGGCGCGGCAGCGGGTGAGGTGCCCGCTGGACACGCTGGGCTCGAAGCCGGCCAGACCGAGGCGGGCGATGAAGTCGTCCAGGTAGCGCTTGGTGGCGCCGCCGTCGCCGCGGGCGGAGATGACGCCCACGGTGAGGGAGTCGCCCTTGGGGAAGACCCAGCCGTAACTGCCGGGCAGCGGACCCCAGTCGATGAGGACCCGGCCGCTCCAGTCCTCCGCCACGGCCGCCGGTACCGGGATCTCCGCCTCCAGGCCCAGGTCGACCTGGTCGAGCTTGACCCCGACGTGTGCTCCTATCCGGCTGGCGCTGCCGTCGGCTCCGACCACGGAGCGGGCGTAGACGATCTCCTCGTCGCGCTTGCCCGGCGCTCCCCCGCTGCCGTTCACTATCACCGCCACCGTGCGCCGGTCGGGCACACCGGGGCCGTGCTGCTCCACCCGGGAGACGGTCACACCGGTGCGCACCTCAGCGCCGGCCTCGCGGGCCGCGTCGACCAGAGCCGCGTCGAATTCGGGACGGTTGATCAGCCCGAAGAGCATCTGCCGGGAGCGCTTGGTCCTGGTCAGCCGGCCGTTCAGGCTGAAGGTGACCGCGTGCACCCGGTCGCGCAACGGCAGTTCGAAACCGGGCGGCAGCGCGTCCCGCGAAGGGCCGATGATGCCGCCGCCGCATGTCTTGTACCTGGGGAGATCCGCCTTCTCCAGCAGCAGGACCCGGCGGCCGGTGACCGCCGCCGCATGGGCGGCCGACGCTCCCGCGGGGCCTGCTCCGATCACCACGACGTCCCAGACCGTTGGCGTCTCGCCATCCCCCGCACCGCTGTCCTGCGCCGCCTGCTCACCGCTCACGTCTGTTTCCGCTCCCGCTCGGCCCGTCCGGCTGTCGTCGCCCCTGCTCAGCGCATCCTATTGCGCCCCCCGGGTTCGGTTCGCTGTGGCACCATCGGCAGCGACCCATTGCGTACGCCAACCACCACAGCAGCCCCCTGATTTCTTGCGAGGAGCAGCCCATGCCGTCCGTTCCGCTGTCCGAGACCGTCGCCTCACTCATGCCCCGGGCCCGTATCGAGCTGGCCGAGCTGGTGTCGTTCGCGTCGGTGGCCGACGAGCGGCAGTTCCCGCGCAGCGAGAGCGAGAAGGCGGCGGCCTGGGTGGCCGGAGCACTGCGGGACGAGGGCTTCCAGGACGTGGCCCTGCTCGACACGCCGGACGGCACCCAGTCGGTCTACGGCCTGCTGCCGGGCCCCGCGGGCGCGCCCACGGTATTGCTGTACGCGCACTACGACGTGCAGCCGCCGCTGGACGAGTCGGCGTGGCTGTCACCGCCGTTCGAGCTGACCGAGCGCGACGGCCGGTGGTACGGCCGGGGCTCCGCGGACTGCAAGGGCGGGCTGCTGATGCATCTGACGGCACTGCGGGCGCTGCGTGAGCACGGCGGGGCGCCGGTGAACGTCAAGGTGATCGTGGAGGGTTCGGAGGAGCAGGGCACCGGCGGTCTTGAGCGGTATGCCGAGGCGCACCCCGAGTTGCTCACCGCCGACGCGATCGTGATCGGCGACGCGGGGAATTTCCGGGTCGGGGTGCCGACTGTGACCTCGACGCTGCGCGGCATGGTGCTGCTGGAGCTGCGGGTGGCCACGCTCGAGGGCAACTTGCACTCGGGCCAGTTCGGCGGGGCGGCGCCCGACGCGCTCGCGGCACTGATCCGGATACTCGATTCGCTGCGGGACGCCTCGGGGGCGACCACCGTCGACGGTCTGGACGGTTCCGGCACATGGGCGGGGCTGAGCTATCCGGATGAGGACTTCCGCCGGGACGCCAAGGTGCTCGACGGGGTGGAGCTGGTCGGCACGGGCAATGTCGCCGACCGCATCTGGGCCCGCCCCTCGGTGACCGTGGTGGGCATCGACGCGCCCCCGGTCATCGGCGCCACGCCCTCGGTGCAGGCCACGGCGGGCGCGCTGGTGAGCGTACGGATACCGCCCGGCGTGACGGCGGAGCAGGCCTCGCACGCCCTGACGGAGCATCTGCGGTCGGCGGCGCCGTGGGGCGCCCGGGTCGAGGTGACGCAGCGCGGCAGCGGCCAGCCCTTCCAGGCGGACACCAGCAGCCCGGCCTACGAGGCGATGGCGGAGGCGATGCGGGAGGCGTACGGCCAGGAGCTGTCGATCGCCGGGCAGGGCGGTTCGATCCCGCTGTGCAACACGCTGGCGACGCTCTATCCGCAGGCGGAGATCCTGCTGATCGGGCTGAGCGAGCCGGAGGCGCAGATCCACGCGGCCAACGAGAGCGTGTCGCCGCAGGAGTTGGAGCGGCTGGCGCTGGCGGAGGCGGTCTTCCTGCAGCGCTATGCGGCGTCGAAGGCGCCCGCCTCGGCGGGCTGAGCGCCGGGGGCGCGTGCTGCCGGACCCGCCCGAGCGCCGGGGGCGGGACCGGCAGCGGGTCATTCGACCGGGTGACCGGCTTCCAGGTTGAGGCGGCGGCCCTGTTCGCGGGCGCGCAGCGCCCAGCGCAGCCGGTCGAGCCGGACCGGCGGCAGGAGGCCGGCGGCCTCGTCCTCGGTGACGAAGCGCCAGTCGCGGAGTTCGGCGGGCGGCAGCATCAGCCGGCCGATGTCGGCGGTCGGCACCCGGCCGCCGTCGAAGAGCAGCCGCAGCCCGCCGTGCCCCGGCGGGTGCGGCGGCTCCCAGTCGACCACGAGGAGTTCGAGCCCGCGGGTCAGCTCGATGCCCAGTTCCTCGGCGACCTCGCGGTGTCCGGCCCGCACCGGTGACTCGCCGCGCTCGACGACTCCGCCGGGGAATTCCCAGCCGGGTTTGTAGGTGGGGTCGACCAGCAGGACACGGTCGGCGTCGTCGAAGAGCAGCACTCCTGCCGCCACCGTCTCGGCCCGCGGCTCAGGAGTCTGTACGATGCCGCAGGCACCCTCGCCGCGGCCGACCGCCTCGGTGAGCCGCAGCGCCGTCTCCCGCGGCGTGAGCTCGGCGGTGCGGAGCACATGGGCGTCACGCGCCAGCCAGGGCAGCGCGTCGAGGTAGTCGGGGATGCGTTCCAGCGCCCAGCGCCGGGCCGGCTCGCCGACCGGCGAACGGTCGGGGTTTTCGGTCCACGCGGTGATCCGACATCGCAGGATCGTTTCTCCGGGATCGACCAGCAGATGCCGTACCTCGATCCCGCGCGAGGCGAGCCCGCCGAAGATCTCGTCCCGGTGCTCCTGGCGCAGCAGCGTCATCGGGACCACGAGGACCCCGCCGACCTCGGCCAGCAGTGCGGCGGCGGTCTCGACCACCAACCGCCGCCAGATACGGAGTTCCTGGTAGTCGGTGACCTCCTGGAGCCGCTTCTCCGGCAGCAGTTGCCGCAGGCAGCCCCCGAGCACGTCGGGGTCGTACAGGGTGCTCTCCGGTATGAGGTCGAGCATCTCGCGTGCGGCGCTGGATTTGCCCGCGCCGAACGCCCCGTTCACCCAGATGATCACGGTGCCCCCTTATCCGTTGACCCCTACGAATTGCCCGGATCATCGCCCCCGGCAAACGCGCCGGCCCCGGCAGCGCCGCGTACCGGCTGCAGCAGCCGGGCCGGGGCGGTGAGCGCGGCGGCGACCGGGTCGGCGCGGCCCGGACGGTCCCCGGGGCGCAGGTAGCGCCTCTCGACGTCGGCGGGCGCCACCTGTGCCACCCCGCACACCGGGCAGCCGCCGGTCATGTCCAGCCGGGTGCCGCAGACGGCGTGGTGGAAGGTCCTGGCCGGCTCCCCCGCCGAGGCGTGCAGCCCGCCCCAGCGCATCAGCGCATGCAGCGGCGGCCACAGGTCGAGGCCGGCGTCGGTGAGGACGTAGTCGTACCGCGGGGGCGACTGCTGATAGGCCTCCTTGCGCAGCACTCCCGCCCCGGTGAGCGCGGACAGCCGCGCGGTGAGCACGGCCCGCGGGATGTCCAGGTGGACCAGGAAGTCGTTGAACCTGCGGACGCCGTAGAAGGCGTCCCGCACGATCAGCAGGCTCCAGCGCTCGCCGACCACCTCCAGGGCGCGGGCGAGCGAGCAGTCCTGCTGGGCGTAATCGGTTCCGAGTGCCATACGGCCCAGCCTACCGCCAGGTTCATTGAACAGACTTACGTGCTAGTCTGCACTCCGCCCCAACGAGTTCATTGACCAGACTCACTGTCGCGGCGCTCCCGGCCCGACCGCCCCAGCGGAGGAAACCTGATGAACGCCCAGGCCGCACAGCGCACCGCGGCGACGGCCGCCGCCGCGCCCGTTGACCCGGACCCCGACGGCGGACCGGGTGCGGCAGCCGCGCCGGGCGCCGCGATGACGCTGCTGACCGTCGGCCTGGGCACCCTGGTCACGCTGATGGCGTTCACCGCCCCCGCCACCACGCTGGCCGCCACCTCGCGCGGGCTGCACTCGGGCGCGGTCGCCGAGACCTGGATGCTGACCGGCACACCGGTGGGTCTGGCCGCCCTGCTGCTCACCATGGGCAGCGTCGCGGACGCCCGCGGGCGGCGCCGTACGTTCGCGGCGGGCGCGGTCCTGCTGCTGCTCGCCACCGCGCTGTCGGCCACCGCTCCCGACACCGCGCTCTTCCTGGCCGGCCGGATCCTCCAGGGCGTGGCCAGCGCCGCCGTGCTCGCCGCCGGCCTCGGCCTGATCGCCGACGCCCACCCGGCAGGGCAACACCGGGTCCGCGCCCTGGGCATATGGGGCGCGACCGTCGGCGGCGGTATCGCGATCGGCCCGGTCTACGCGGCCCTGCTCACCCAGGAGTGGGGCTGGCGGTCGCTCTACTGGGGCCTGGCGCTGCTCACCGTGCCGGTGGCCGCGCTCAGCGCGACAGTCCCCGAGTCGCGGGCCGAGCACCCCCGCCGCCTCGACGTCGCGGGCGCGGTCACCCTCGGCGCCGGCACGGCCGCGCTGGTCGCCGGGTTCGGGGAGAGCCGCGGCGGCTGGCTGCGGCCGGCCGTACTGGTCCTGCTGGCCGCGGCCGTCCTGGCGCTCGCCGTCTTCGCCTCGGTGGAGCGCCGGGTGGCGGAACCCCTGCTGGACCCGGCCCTGTGGCGCAGCCCCGCCTTCCTCGCCGCCGGAGTCGGAGCGCTGACCACCGGTCTGGCCGTGGTCGGCCTGTTCAGCTGTCTGCCGACCATGGTGCAGGGGGTGCTCGGCACCAGCGCGGTGTCGACAAGTCTGCTCTTCGTGGTCTGGTCGGGCGTCTCCGCGGTGTCCGCGCTGCTGGCCCGCCGCCTTGCGCCGCACATCGGCGCCGACACCCAGGCCGCCCTCGGCCTGGCCATCTCCGCGGTCGGCCAGGGCGCCCTGTACGGCATGCACGTCGGCGGCTCGTACGGCCGGCTCTTCCCGGGCCTCGCCGTCGCCGGTGTCGGCAGCGGCATCCTCAACGCGGCGCTGGCCCGGCTGGCGGTCGCCGGCGTGCCTGCCGAGCGCAGCGCGATGGGTTCCGGCGCCAACAACACCGCCCGCTACGTCGGCTCCGCCCTCGGCGTCGCCCTGACCGTCTCGGTCGTGACGGCGGCCCACGGCCACTCCCCCGCCGCCGCACTGGCCACCGGCGCCAACCACGCCTTCCTGCTCAGCTCCGCCGCCTGCCTCGCCGGCGCGTGCGCCGTCCTGCTGCTGGCCCGTCGTGCCCGCCGCACGGCCGCCCGCTCCGGCGCCGCCGCAATTGCCGCGGCGAAGCAGGGTCAGGCAGCGGCGTGCCGTACGTGCAGGTGACCGTCGCGCGGGTAGGCGGGAGGAGCCGACGGCAGGGTCCTGTCGAGCCGGTAGCCGCTCTTCCCGGCGACGCGGCAGGACGCCAGGTTGTCGACCTGGTGGAGGAGTTCGAGGCGTTCCAGGCCGTCGGCCCGGAAGGCCTCGAAGGACCAGGCGGTGAGAGCCTCGACGGCCCGTGGGGCCACACCCCGCCCGCGCGCCTGTGCCGCCGTCCAGTAGCCGACCTCGGCGGACGGCGTACCGGAGACGACGCCCTTGAGCACCACATGGCCCACCAACCGCGGCGGCGCCGCGTCAAGTCCTGCGCCGAGCCCCGCGTCATGGGCCGCTTCAAGGACGGCGAAGCCGAACCGCTCGCCCCTTGTCCAGTCCCGCTCCTGGGCCCGCACCCACGTCAGCCCCGCGTCCTCAGTGTCCACGGGACAGCGCGTCCAACGCCGCAGCACGGGATCCCGGTGCACCTCGACCAGCGCAGCGACGTCCTCCGCGCACCAGGGGCGCAGGACGAGAGCGGGAGCCGTCGGCGTCGCGCCGGCCTTGAGGGTGACGGGAGAGGTCATCGCCGGATCGTACGCGGCAGCGCAACTGCCGGTCCCGGCCCCCCGGTCCCGAGCCCGCGCCGTCAGCCGGCCACGAAGCCGGCCAGGCCGAGGCCCTGGGCCGCCGCCGCTGCCGCGCCCACCAGGCCCGCGTCCGTGCCGAGTTTGGCCGGTACCACGTCCACGCCGGCGGCGAAGGAGAGCGTGGCGTAACGGGTCAGGTGGTCGCGCAGCGGGTCGAAGAGCACCGGGCCCGCGCCCGCGACGCCGCCGCCGATGACCGCGACATTGATCTCGACCAGGGTCGCGGTCGCGGCGATACCGGCCGCGAGAGCCTGCGCGGCGCGGTCGAAGGAGGCGGTCGCGAGCGGATTGCCGGCCCGCGCGGACTCGGCGACGGCCGCCGCGGTGGGCTCGGTGCCGGCCGGCGGCAGCCAGCCGGACTCCAGGGCGCGGCGGGCGATGTTGGGGCCGCTGGCGATGCGTTCGACGCAGCCGCGGGAGCCGCACGGGCACGGGTCGCCGTCGAGGTCGACGCTGATGTGGCCGATGTGCCCGGCGTTGCCGGTCGGCCCGGGCAGCAGCGCCCCGCCGAGCACGAGCCCGCCGCCGACACCCGTGGACACCACCATGCACAGCGCGTTGTCGTAGCCGCGGGCCGCGCCCTGCCAGTGCTCGGCCGCGGTCATCGCGACGCCGTCGCCGGTGAGCACGACGGGCAGGCCGCCGGCCGCCTCGCCGACCCGCGGCACCAGCGGGAAGTCGCGCCACCCGGGCACGTTGACCGGGCTGACGGTGCCGTGCAGGGCGTCCACCGGGCCCGCGCTGCCGATGCCCACGGCGACCGCCGCGGACCATTGCGGGGCCGCGCGCAATTCCGCGACGACCTCGGCGACGGCCCGCATCACCGTCTCGCCGTCCCGCCCCGCCGGCGTCGGCCGCAGTGCCCGCGCCACGGGGCGGCCCTCGGTGTCGATGAGCGCCCCGGCGATCTTCGTACCGCCGATGTCCAGTGCGGCCACGAGTGGACCGGTCGCGCCGTGGGGGTGCATCGTTCGGGGGTCTCCTTCATCGTTGTGTCGCCCGGGTTCCGCGACGGCGGTCCCAGAGGTAGTCTCGCCTGATCGTGACAACGTTGTCCATCTCTTGCCGCAGGGAATACTACGACCGTGACCCATACTCCTGGACGTGTCCCCCGGCCCACCATGAAGGATGTCGCCGCCAGGGCGGGCGTCGGACTCAAGACGGTCTCCCGGGTGGTGAACGAGGAACCGGGCGTCACGCCCGACACTGTGGCCCGCGTGCAGTCCGCCATCGACGCCCTCGGCTTCCGGCGCAATGACAGCGCCCGCCTGCTGCGCACCCGCAGGACCGCGAGCGTCGGACTGGTGCTCGAAGACCTCGCCGACCCCTTCTACGGGTCGCTCAGCCGCGCGGTGGAGGATGTGGCCCGCGCGCACGGCGCGCTGCTGTTCACCGGTTCGAGTACCGAGAATCCGCGCCGCGAGCAGGAACTGGTGCTGGCCTTCTGCGCCCGCCGGGTCGACGGCCTGGTCGTGGTGCCCGCCGGCGACGACCACCGCTATCTCACCCCGGAGATCGACGCGGGTGTGGCCACGGTGTTCGTGGACCGCCCGGCCGGCCGGATCGACGCGGACGTCGTCCTCACCGACAACGCGGGCGGCACCCGCACCGGGGTCGCCCACCTGATCGCGCACGGCCACCGCAGGATCGGCTTCATCGGCGACCAGCCCGGCATCCACACCGCCGCCGAGCGGCTGCGCGGCTACCGCGAGGCGATGGCCGACGCCGGGCTGCCGGTACGCCCCGACTGGTACGCGATGGGCCCGACCACGCCCGACCGGGTCAGGGCGGCGCTGGCCACCATGCTCACCGGGCCCGCGCCGGTCACCGCGCTCTTCGCCGGCAACAACCGGGTGACCGTCACGGCGGTACGCGTGCTGTCGGGACGCCCGCAGCCGGTCGCGCTGGTCGGCTTCGACGACTTTGAACTCGCCGACCTGCTCGACCCGCCGGTCACCGTCGTGGCCCAGGACGCCCCCGGCCTCGGCCGCAACGCCGCGCAGCTGCTCTTCCGCCGGCTGGACGGCGTCACCTCGGAGGAGCCCAGCCGCATCGAACTGCCGGCCCGGCTGATCCCGCGCGGCTCCGGCGAGATCCCGCCGGCCTCCTGACACGCCGGGGCCGCCCCCCGCGGGCGTACCGCTACCGGCCGGCCAGCGCGTCGAGTTCGCCGCGGGCCAGCCCGGTGCGCCCGCTGACCTCCGCCGGGTCCACGGCGCCGCAGTCCAGGCCGCGCAGCAGATAACCGCTGAGCGCGCGGGCCGTCGCGGGCTCGTCGAGCACCGCGCCCGCGGTTTTGGCCACGTAGCCGGCCAGCCGCGCGGCGGCCGTGTCCAGGCCCTCCCGGCAGAAGGCGTAGACGGCCGCATAACGGGTCGGCAGCTGCGCCGGGTGCATGTCCCAGCCCTGGTAGTAGCCGCGGGCCAGCGAGCGGCGCACGAGCCCGTAGTGCAGGCGCCAGGCGGCGTGCACCGATTCGGTCGGGCCGACCGGCAGCACATTGGTGGAGCCGTCGGAGAGCCGTACGCCGGTGCCTGCGGCGGCGACCTGCATCACGGCCTTGGCGTGGTCGGCGGCCGGGTGGTCGGGGGCCTGGTGGGCGGCGCTGATCCCGCAGGCGGCGCTGTAGTCGAAGGTGCCGTAGTGCAGGGCGGTGGCGCGGCCCGCCGCCGCATCGATGAGCCGGGGCACGGTGGCGGCGCCGTCGGGGCCCAGGATGGACTGGGTGGTCTCGATCTGGATCTCGAAGCCGATCCGGCCCGCGGGCAGCCCCGCGGCCCGTTCGAACTGCCCGCACAGCGCGGCCATGGCGGCCACCTGGGCGGGAAAGGTCACTTTGGGCAGCGTGAGCGCCAGCCCTTCCGGCAGCTCGCCGCCGTCGAGCAGCGCGGTGAGGAAGAGGTCGAGGGTACGGATGCCGCGGTCCCGTACGGCCGCCTCCATGCACTTCATGCGGATGCCGATCCAGGGCGGGGCGCTGCCGTCCTCGGTCATCGCGGTCACGGTGTGCGCCACCGCCAGCGCGGCGGCGTCCTCCTCGGCGTCGGACCGGGCGCCGTAGCCGTCCTCGAAGTCGATCCGCAGGTCCTCCACCGGCTCGCGGCGCAGTTTGTCCCGCACCCGGTCGTGGACGTCGGCGGCGAGGCCGTCGGGCAGCCCAAGCACGCCGGCCAGCGCCGCGGCGTCCGGCGCGTGCTCGTCCAGCGCCGCCAGCGCCCGGTCGCCCCATTGCCGCACGGTCCCCGCGGTGAAGGCGTCGGCGGGCACATAGACGGTGTGCACCGGCTGCCGGGTGCCGGGGTCGCCGGGGTAGCGCAGGGCCAGTTCGGCGTCGGTGGCGGCCAGCGACGCGCCGATCTCCGCGACGTACGCGTCCGCAAGTGTCGTACCGGCCGGCTGCGGCATGGACCACCCTCCCGAATTCAACAAACCGTTGAAGCGACGCTAGCCGCGGCGTTCGGCCGGGTCAACACCCGAAGGGCGCACGCCGCGGCCCCCGTACGCGGGGCGTACGGGGGCCGGAACGCGGTCCTGCGGCGGCGGTTCAGCCCTTGCGGGCCTTGACCTCCTCGGTCAGCTGCGGGACGACCTGGAAGAGGTCGCCGACCACGCCGTAGTCGACCAGGTCGAAGATCGGGGCCTCGGCGTCCTTGTTGACCGCCACGATCGTCTTGGAGGTCTGCATGCCGGCCCGGTGCTGGATCGCACCGGAGATGCCGTTGGCGATGTAGAGCTGCGGCGAGACCGACTTGCCGGTCTGGCCGACCTGGTTGGCGTGCGGGTACCAGCCGGCGTCCACCGCGGCGCGCGAGGCGCCGACGGCCGCGCCGAGCGAGTCGGCGAGCGCCTCGATGACCGAGAAGTTCTCGGCGCCGTTGACGCCGCGCCCGCCGGAGACCACGATCGCGGCCTCGGTCAGGTCAGGACGCCCGGTCGACTGGCGCGGGGTGCGGGCGACAATCTTCGTGCCGGTGGCCAGCTCGCCGAAGGTGACCGCCAGCGGTTCGACGGTGCCGGCCGCAGGGGCGGTCTCGACCGGTGCGGAGTTCGGCTTGACGGTGATCACCGGTACACCGCGGCTGACCCGGGACCTGGTGGTGAAGGCGGCGGCGAAGACCGACTGGGTCGCGACCGGCCCGTCGTCGCCCGCCACCAGGTCGGTGGCGTCGGTGATGATGCCGGAGTCGAGCCGCAGCGCGAGGCGGGCCGCGATCTCCTTGCCCTCGGCGGAGGACGCCACCAGGACGGCGGCCGGCGACACGGCGGCGGCCGCGGCCTGCAGCGCGTCCACCTTGGGCACGACCAGGTAGTCGGTGAATTCGGGCGCGTCGGCGGCGAGCACCCTGACCGCACCGTGCTCGGCGAGCACCGTGGCGGCGGCCTCGGCGCCGGGGCCGAGGTGGACGGCGACCGGGTCGCCGATCCGGCGGGCCAGGGTCAGCAGTTCGAGGGTCGGCTTGCGGACGGCACCGTCCACGTGGTCGACAAGGACGAGGACTTCAGCCATGGGAATCGTTCTCCTGCGGAAAGTGAGGGGCGGGGGCGGGCCTGCGGTCGCTGCCACGCCCTGGCGCGGGGCGCCGGGCGGGGCCGTTCATCAGATGAACTTCTGCTCCGCGAGGTAGGCCGCGAGCTGCTTGCCGCCTTCGCCCTCGTCCTTGACGATCGTGCCCGCGGTACGCGGCGGGCGCTGGGTGGCGTCCTGCACGGCGGTCCAGGCGCCGCCGAGGCCCACGTCGGACGCGTCGATGCCCAGGTCCGACAGGTCCAGGGCCTCCACGGGCTTCTTCTTGGCGGCCATGATGCCCTTGAAGGACGGGTAGCGGGCCTCGCCGGACTGGTCGGTGACCGACACCAGCGCGGGCAGCGACGCCTCCAGCTGCTCGCTGGCCGCGTCGCCGTCGCGGCGCCCGGTCACCTTGCCGTCGGTCACCGCGACCTCGGACAGCAGTGTGACCTGCGGGATGCCCAGGCGCTCCGCGATCAGCGCGGGCACCACACCCGCCGTGCCGTCGGTGGACGCCATGCCGGTGACGACCAGGTCGTAGCCGACGTGCTCGATGGCCTTGGCGAGCACCAGCGACGTCCCGATGACGTCGGTGCCGTGCAGCGCGTCGTCCTCGACGTGCACGGCCTTGTCCGCGCCCATGGACAGCGCCTTGCGCAGCGCGTCCTTGGCGTCCTCGGGGCCGACCGTCAGTACGGTGATCTCGGCGTCGTCGGCGGCGCCGGCGATCTGCAGCGCCTGCTCGACGGCGTATTCGTCCAGCTCCGACAGCAGGCCGTCGACCGCGTCGCGGTCGGTGGTCAGGTCATCGGCGAAGTGACGGTCGCCGGTGGCGTCGGGCACGTACTTCACAGCGACTACGATCCTCAAGCTCACGCCTGCTCTCCTACCTACTGCATCGTCCTGCACGTCTTCGTCAACTGCCCCGGCAGCGCCCTGGCAAGTGCCCCGGAATTGGCAGCATAGGCGCCTGCGGCTGCGGGCCCCCGCCGGGACGCAACTCACGTCGCGGCGAGTACCCCGGCAGATATATTACTCGCCAGTACACAGACAGTGCCGCCGCTTCGCAAGGTTCGTCCGCTGTGAGCTGCCCTACCCCGCCCGCCGAGGCGCCGAACCGCGCCGTCAGACAGCGGCGCCCAGTGCGGCGATCACGTCGGCCTTCCGGGGCTGTCCCGACGCCCTGCGGACCACCGCGCCGTCCGCGTCGAGCACCAGCACGGTGGGCGTCCTGAGGATGTGCAGCCGCCGGACGAGGTCGAGCTGCGCCTCGGCGTCGATCTCCACATGGCGCACCCCCTCGACCAGGGCGGCGACCTCGGCCAGCACCCGCCGGGTGGCCCGGCAGGGCGCGCAGAAGGCGCTGGAGAACTGCACCAGGGTGGCCCGCTCGCCCAGCGGCCCGCCGAGGTCCGCCGCCGTCAGCCGCTCGTCGCCGTCCTTGGCACCCACCCGGATCCTCCCGTCCCTGCGCCGGTGCAGGACACCGAAGGCACTCGCCGCCGCGAGCACGGCAAGGCACACCACCAGGCCCGTCATCGCCGTCCTCCTCCGCCGCCGCCACTGCGCCGCATTGTCCACCCGCGCGCGAACCGCGCCGTATTCCCGCACGTCAGCGTTTATACGACCGCAATGATTCCCGCGGGCGCAGCCGCCCGCGGGTCGGTCATCATTCCGGTCATGGACATCGACGTACGCGGCCCCCGGTTCGGCGCGGCCCTCACCACCGCGGTGCTCGCGGCGGTCCTGATCACCGGCAGCGGCGTGCTGCTCGCGGTCCAGGCGGCGCTGTTCGCCGTGGGCGCGGCGGCCGGTGTGCAGCGGTCGCCGTACGGCTGGGTCTTCCGCACCCTGATACGCCCCAGGATCGGCCCGCCGCCCGCCACCGAGGACGCGGCGCCGCCGCGCTTCGCGCAGGCCGTGGGGCTGGCCTTCGCCGTTGTCGGGGTGGTGGGCTATCTGGCGGGCCCGCAGTGGCTGGGCATGGCGGCCACCGGCTGCGCCCTCGCCGCCGCCTTTCTGAACGCCGCCTTCGCCTATTGCCTCGGGTGCGAGATGTACCTGGCCCTGAGGCGTACGCTCACCTGAGCGGGGCGACCGGCCGCCGACGCGGAGGCGGCATGGCGGTGCCAATGGCGTGACGTGAGAAGAATCTCCCCGGGTCGGGACCGCCCGGGGTGACAGCGGACCCGCTGCCGGGGCACCATCGCTCAGCGGCCGGACAACCTACGGGCGCGTAACTTCCGCCGGGAGCGCCGCCCCGGAGAGAGCAGGTGCCCTGACATGGCCGAACTCGTCTACCCACCGGTGATCGGTTTCGCCCGCACCATGTTCAAGGTGCAGGGCCTGCGGTTCGACATCCGGGGCACCGAGAACGTACCGCGTGAGGGCGGCGCCCTGCTGGTGAGCAATCACATCGGCTATCTGGACTTCGTCTTCTGCGGCCTGACGACGCTGCCCGCCAAGCGCCTGGTGCGGTTCATGGCCAAGGAGTCGGTTTTCCGGCACAAGGTGTCGGGGCCGCTGATGCGCGCCATGAAGCACATCCCCGTGGACCGTTCCGAGGGCATGCACGCGTACGCGCACGCGCTGGAGGCGCTGCGCAGGGGCGAGATCATCGGGGTCTTCCCCGAGGCGACCATCTCGCAGTCCTTCACCTTGAAGTCGTTCAAGTCGGGCGCCGCCCGGCTGGCGATGGAGGCGGGGGTGCCGCTGCTGCCGATGGCGCTGTGGGGCACCCAGCGGCTGTGGACCAAGGGCCGGCCGCGCAATCTCGGCAGGACCAGGCTCCCGATCTCGATGCGGATCGGCGAGCAGATGCGCCCGCACGACGACGAGAAGCCCGGCGCGCTCACCCGGCGGCTCCGGCTGCGGGTCCAGGAGCTGCTGGAGGACGCCCAGCGGACGTACCCCGGCCGCCCCTCGGGCCCCGACGACCGCTGGTGGCTGCCGTCGCACCTGGGCGGCACCGCCCCGACACCCGAGGTGGCGGCGGAGCGGGACCGCGCGCAGCAGGCGGCCGATTAGGACCGCCGCCTAGGACCGGTCCGGCAGGTCGGCGGGCAGCACGATGCCGGTGCTGCTCCGCGCCGCCCGCAGGCAGGCCACCACGGCCGCCGGCGGGGCCGCGTAGACCAGCGGGTGGTCGCGCTCCCCCAGCTCCGGGCGCACCGGGAAGGCCAGTCGCTCGGTCGTCAGCGAGAAGCGGGCGTCCACGCCCGGCCGGTTGCCCCTGGCGTCCAGCCGGCTCCAGCGGCCGGCGCCGGGCAGCCGCAGGGCGATCAGGCCGTGCAGAACCGGCTGTGAGCCGTCGTCCTCGGTCAGCCGCTGGTAACAGAGCCCGGCGGGTATGCCGCGGGCCCGCAGCAGCGCGGCCAGGGCGTGCGACTTGGCGTAGCAGATGCCGTTGCGCTGCTCCAGCACGTCGGACGCCCGCCAGCTGACCCGCGGATCGCCGGAGTCGAAGGAGTGCGGGATGGCGTCGCGGACGTATTCGAAGGCCACCTCCGCATATTCATGCGGGCTGCCGGTGTCCTCGGCCAGGAGCGCGGCGGTTTCCCGCACCAGCGAGTCGTGGTGGTCGATGACGTCGTCGGCGGCGAGATATGCGGAGAGGTCAGCGGTCTCCGGGATCGGTTCCATGGACCGACCCTAGAGATCCACTGACCTCTGATCAATCAATTTGCTGCGTCACGTATACATATTCAGCGCGCACACGCGCCGCCTCATCCGCCGGACGCCATCTCCTCGGCTATGGCCGCGGCGAAGCCGTCCACGTCCTCCTCCGTCGTGTCGAAGGCGCACATCCAGCGCACCTCGCCGGTCGACTCGTCCCAGAAGTAGAAGCGGTAGCGCTTCTGCAGCCGCTCGCTGACCTGGCGCGGCAGGACAGCGAAGACCGCGTTGGACTGCACGGGCCGCAGCACCCGCACCCCGTCGATGCCGCGCACCGCCGCGTCCAGCCTGCGGGCCATCGCGTTGGCGTGCTGGGCGCTGCGCAGCCACAGGTCGCCGGCCAGCAGCGCCTCGAACTGCACCGACACGAAGCGCATCTTGGACGCCAGCTGCATCGACAGCTTGCGCAAGTACGTCAGCGAGCGGACCCGCTGCGGGTTGAGCACCACGACGCACTCGCCGAGCAGCAGGCCGTTCTTGGTGCCGCCGAAGGACAAGATGTCCACGCCCGCGTCGGTGGTGAAGCGGGCCGGCGGCACTCCGAGGCTCGCCGCGGCATTGGCCAGCCGCGCGCCGTCCAGATACACCGCCATACCCAGCTGGTGGGCGTGGTCGCAGACCGCCTTGATCTCCTCGGGCGTGTAGCAGGTGCCCAGCTCGGTGGTCTGGGTGATCGCGACGACCTGCGGCTGCGCCCGGTGCTCGTCGTCGAAGCCGTACGCCTGCCGGTCGATCAGCTCGGGGGTGAGCTTGCCGTCGGGGGTGGGGACGGTCAGCAGTTTCAGCCCGCCGACACGCTCGGGCGCGCCGCACTCGTCCACGTGGATGTGCGCGGACTCGGCGCAGATCACCGCGCCCCAGCGCTCGGTGACGGCCTGGAGCGCGGTCACGTTGGCGCCGGTGCCGTTGAAGACCGGGAAGACCTCGGCGGCGGGGCCGAAGTGCGACCGGAAGATCTCCTGGAGATGGGCGGTGTAGTCGTCCCCGCCGTAGGCGACCTGGTGGCCGCCGTTGGCCAGCGCCAGGGCGGCCAGGACCTCGGGGTGGACTCCGGCGTAGTTGTCGCTGGCGAAGCCGCGCACGCCCGGGTCGTGCCGCCGTACGGCGTCGGTCGGCGCGGCTTGCGACCGCGCGCGGTCGGTCGGGTCGGCCGGGTCGGCCACCGCCGGAGCGGTCACGGTCGGGTCGGTCACGGTTGGGGCGGTCACGGTTGGGGCGTCAGCCACTGGCGGGTCCCGTTCACGTCGTCGGCGGTGCGGTTCCAGACGTCGGCGATCGCGTCGGCGAGATCGCGTACATCGGTGAAACCGGCGAAGGTGGACTGCGGGCGCTCGGCCCGCATCCCATCGTGCACCAGCGCCTTGATCACCAGTACGGTGGCCGCCGCGGTGGGCCCGGCGTCGCCGCTGAGCTTGCGGAAGGAGTCGCCGAGCGCGAGCGTCCAGGCCTCGGACGCGGCCTTCGCCGCGGCATAGGCGGCGTTCCCCGCGGTGGGCCTGCTCGCGCCGGCAGCGCTGATCAGCACGTAGCGGCCGCCGGGGCTGCGCATCAGGCCGTCGTGGAAGGCCAGCGAGGTGTGCTGCACCGTCCGGATCAGCAGCTTGTGCAGGACGTCCCAGTCGGCCAGCTCGGTCTCGGGGAAGGACGCGGAGCCGCGCCACCCGCCGACCAGGTGGACCAGGCCGTCGACCCGGCCGTGGTCCTTCTCGATCCGGCCGGCCCAGTCCTGGGTGGCCTCCAGATCGAGCAGGTCGACGATCTCCCCGGTGATGTCGGCGCCGCCCGCGTCGTAGCGCGCCGCGTCGACGGCCTCCGCCAGCCGTTCGGGGTCGGCGTCCGCCGCGATCACATGGCCGCCCTCGCGGGCCAGCCGCTGCAGTACGGCGCGGCCGGCGGGTCCGCCGGCACCTGCCACCGCGATCACCGCTCCGTCAAGACCGCCGGAATACGTGTCGGTCGTCATGTCCGCCTCCTCGGCCGCACCGGTCACGCGGCGCTCCGTACCGGGCTTTCGCCCGTGATCCCCTTGGTGGAGGCGATCACTTCACGGAGCTTCTTGGCAAGGGCTTCGTAGAACATGCTGAGCGGAAATTCGTCCGCCAGCACGTCGTCCACGAGCTTGCGCGGGGGCAGCGTCAGGTCCAGGGCGTCCGGCCCCTTGGCCCAGACCGAGCCGGGATGCGGTGAGAGATAGCTCGCGACCAGGTCGTACGCGGCGAACCAGTGCACGAGCTTGGGGCGGTCTATGCCGTCCCTGTACAGCGTCTCGATGTCGGCACAGAGCTGGTTGGTGACCTGCGGTGCGCGCTCCCAGTCGATATGCAGGGTGTTGTCCGTCCAGCGTACGGCGTCGTGCTTGTGCAGGTACGCGAAGAGCAGCTGACCGCCGAGTCCGTCGTAGTTGCGGACCCGCTCCCCGGTGACCGGGAAGCGGAAGAGCCGGTCGAAGAGGATGGCGTACTGCACGCCGAGCCCCATGGGGTGGCCCTCGGCCTGGAGCGTGACGGCCTCGCGGAAGGTCGTGAGGTCGCAGCGCAGCTCTTCGAGGCCGTACATCCAGAACGGCGCCCGCTGCTTGATCATGAACGGGTCGAACGGCAGGTCGCCGTGGCTGTGCGTGCGGTCGTGGATCATGTCCCAGAGCACGTACGTCTGCTGGGCCAGCTCCTGGTCGGCCACCAGGCGCGCGGCCTCCGGCGGCAGCTCCAGGCCGAGGGTGTCCACCGCGGCGGCGGTCACCGCCCGGAAGCGGGCCGCCTCGCGGTCGCAGAAGATCGCGCCCCAGGTCCAGCGCTCCGGGGGCGTGCGCACGGCGACGGTCTCGGGGAAGAGCACCGCGGAATTGGTGTCGTAGCCGGGGGTGAAGTCCTCGAAGGTGATCGGTACGAACTGCGGGTTGTCGTACCTGGTGCGCTCCAGTTCGGCGAGCCAGTCCGGCCACATCACCTGCAGGGCGACGGCTTCCAGGTTGCGGTCCGGGTTGCCGTTCTGGGTGTACATCGGGAAGACGACCACATGGCGGCGGCCGTCGCGGCGGTCGGCGGACGGCTGGAAGGCCAGCAGCGAGTCCAGGAAATCGGGGACGGCGAAGCCGTCGGCGGCCCAGCGGCGCAGGTCGGCGGCCAGGGCGCGGTGATAGGCGGCGTCGTGCGGGAGCAGCGCGGTCAGCTGCCCGACCGCGTCCACGACCCGCTCCACCGCGCGCGCCGCGTCCTCGCGCGTGGGCGCGCCCTCGGCGTCGAAGTCGATGGAGCCGTCCTTGAGCTGCCAGGGCCTGATGGCCTCGACCGCCTGCTTGAGCGCCGCCCACGCGGGGTGCCCGGCGACGTCGTCACCGGCCGGCCGGCCGGTGTGAGCCGTCGCCGACGAAAGAACTTCACCCATGACCGCTCCTTTACAGAAAAAAATGTCGTGGCCCTACCGTATCCACGACATTGTTCCCGCTACAAGGGCGGTCGAAGCGGATCGTCCTGCCGAATCGCCTCTCGGCGGCCGTTCTTGCGGCCGTTGCCCCGGTACGGGGCGACGGATTCCTCTGTCCGCCCGGCGGCGCCGGGCCGTCAGGGCGCGTTCGGCCTGGTGTCGCCCGCACGGCTTATGGTGCCGGTATGAGCTTCCTCACCGTCGGTCACCGCGGCGTCATGGGCGTCGAGCCGGAGAACACCCTGCGCTCCTTCCGCCGCGCCGAGCAGGCCGGCCTGGACCAGATCGAGCTGGACCTCCATCTGAGCAAGGACGGCGCACTGGTGGTGATGCACGACGCCGACGTGGACCGCACCACGGACGGCAGCGGGGCGATCCGCGACCTCACGCTCGCCGAGATCCGCACCCTGGACGCCGGGCTCGGCGAGCGGGTGCCGGTCTTCGAGGAGGTGCTCGACGCGGTGAGTTGCCCGATCCAGGCCGAGATCAAGGACGCCGCGGCGGCCCGCGCGCTGGCCGACGCGCTCCGCGAGCGCGGCGAGACCGAGCGGGTCAGCGTGCTGTCCTTCCACGACGAGGCGCTCGCCGAGATCCACGCGCTGCTGCCCGACGTCCGCACCGTGCTGGTGGCCAGCAGGCTCGGCCCGGAGATCGTGACCCGCGCCCAGGCGGTCGGCGCCCGGCTGGTCAGCCTGGACCTCACCCACCTGAGCCTGGACGTCGTACGCCGCTGCCAGGCCGCGGGGATCGCGGTCATGGCCTGGACGGTGAACACCGCGCAGGACTGGGCGCTGGCCCGGGCGTTGCGGCTGGACGGCGCCGCGACCGACCTGCCGACCGCGCCCGCCGAGCAGCCGTAGGGCGTACGCCACGCCCGGCGCACGCCACGCGGACCGGGCGGGGCGTACGGACGGCGCGCGCAATACTGCGGACACAAACGTCCGCCATCCGGACATCGACCTCAATCACGTGGACAGTTGCCGCGCGGGATGCCAAGGTCCCGCCATGCGTCCCGTGATCCGACTGGCCCGGAAGCGCGCCGCCCTCGCGGCCGCCGCCCCGCTCGCACTCGTCCTCGCGCTCGCCGGCTGCTCTCCGCAGGACGACTCGACGTCGTCCGACTCGCCGTCGTCGCCCGCCGCCGGCAGCTCGGCGTCCGCCACCACCGCCGAGGCGTGCCCGTCGGGCGCGCTGCCCACCCACTCCGGCGGCACGCTCACCATCGGCACCGACAACCCGGCGTACGATCCGTGGTTCTCGGACAACAAGCCCTCCAACGGCAAGGGTTACGAGTCGGCGGTCGCGTACGCCGTCGCCAAGCAGCTCGGCTATGCGGCCGGCCAGGTGACCTGGAAGACCGTGCCGTTCAACTCCGCCTTCGCCCCGGGCGCCAAGGACTTCGACTTCGACATCAACCAGGTCTCGATCAACGCCGACCGCAAGAAGACCGTCGACTTCTCGCCCGGCTACTACGATGTGCGGCAGGCGGTCGTCGCCCGCAAGGGCTCGAGGATCGCCGGCGCGCACTCGATCGCCGACCTCAAGAACGCCAAGCTGGGCGCCCAGATCGGCACCACGAGCCTGGACACGATCACGGATGTGGTCAAGCCCTCGAAGCAGCCCGCCGCCTTCCAGCGCAACGACCTGGCCGTCGCGGCGCTGAAGAACGGCCAGGTGGACGGGATCGTGGTGGACCTGCCCACCGCCTTCTACATCACCGGCGCCGAGGTCCAGGACGCCAAGGTCGTGGGGCAGTTCGCCGCGGCCGGCGGCGCGCCCGAGCAGTTCGGGCTGGTGCTCGACAAGGGCAGCCGGCTCACCGCGTGCGTCTCGAAGGCCGTCACCGCGCTGCGCACCGACGGCACGCTCGCCGCGCTGGAGAAGCAGTGGCTCTCCGACGCCGTCAACGCCCCGCTGCTGTCGTGACGGTCCGGGACGACCCGGCCCCGCCGGACCTCTACCGGCCGTCCGCCCGGCGGATCGAACGGGAGCGCTACCGGCGCGCCAGGACCCGCAGGGCCGGCCTGGTGGCGGCGGGCAGCACCCTCGCGACGGCGGCGGTACTGGTCGCGCTGGTGGTGAATTCACCGGGCTGGTCGCGCACCCGGGAGACCTTCTTCAACTGGCACTACGCGAAGAAGTCGCTGCCCGACGTGCTGCACGGCCTGTGGCTGAACGTCCAGCTGATGGTGGTGTGCGGCGCGGTCGTCCTGGTCGCCGGGCTGCTGGTGGCCGTGGTCCGCACCCTTCGCGGACCGGTCTTCTTTCCGCTGCGCGCCCTTGCCACGGCCTACGTGGACTTCTTCCGGGGGCTGCCGCTGATCATCTGCCTGCTCGCCGTCGTCTTCGGAGTGCCCGCGCTGCGGCTGAGCGGGGTCACCAACGACCCGGTCCTGCTGGGCGGCTTCGCCTTGTGCCTGACCTACACCGCCTATGTGGCCGAGGTGTTCAGGGCCGGCATCGAGACGGTGCACCCCAGCCAGCGCGCCGCGGCCCGCTCGCTCGGCCTGAGCAGCGCCCAGACCATGCGGTACGTGGTGCTGCCGCAGGCCGTGCGCCGGGTCGTGCCGCCGCTGCTCAACGACCTGGTGTCGCTGCAGAAGGACACCGGCCTGGTGTCCATCGGCGGCGCGGTGGACGCGGTCGCGGCGGCCCAGATCGTCGCGTCCCGGTCCTTCAACTACACGCCCTACGTCGTCGCCGGAGTGATCTTCGTGGCGCTCACCATCCCCATGACGCGGCTCACCGACTGGGTGACCGCCCGGATGAACCGGCGCCAGTCGCAGGGAGGCGTCGTATGAGCACCGACCCGCTGGGGAAGGACGCCGTGCCCGCGCTGACCGGCACGCCGGTGCTGTCGCTGGAGTCGGTGCGCAAGACCTACGGCGGCTCCGTGGTGCTGCGGGACCTCACCCTGGAGGTGCCCGCGCACACCGTGACCGCGCTCATCGGCGCCTCGGGCTCCGGCAAGTCGACCCTCCTGCGCTGCGTGAACCTGCTGGAGGAGGTCGACGACGGCGCGATCCTGCTGGACGGCGAGGACATCACCGACCCGCGCGCGGACCAGGACGCGGTACGCCGCAGGATCGGCGTGGTCTTCCAGTCCTACAACCTCTTCCCGCACATGACCGTGCTGGACAACATCGCCCTCGCACCGCGCCGGGTGCACAAGGTGCCGCGGGCCGAGGCGGAGGAGCGTGCGCGAGAGCTGCTGGGCAGGCTGGGCCTCGCCGACCGGGCCGGGGAGTACCCGGACCGGCTCAGCGGCGGCCAGCAGCAGCGGGTGGCGATCCTGCGGGCGGTCGCCACCAGGCCGCGGCTGCTGCTCCTGGACGAGGTCACTGCCGCGCTCGACCCGGAACTGGTCGGCGAGGTCCTGGCCGTGGTCCGCGACCTCAAGGAGCAGGGCATGACCATGGTGATCGCCACCCATGAGATGGCCTTCGCACGCGAGGTCGCCGATCAGGTGTGCTTCCTCGACGGCGGGGTGGTGCTGGAGCGGGGCACCGCGGCCGAGGTCTTCGGCGCGCCCCGCGAGCCGCGCACCCGGGACTTCCTGCGCCGGATCACGGCGGCGGGACGGCTGTAGCCCTGCGGGGAGGGGCCCTCAGAGCTTCTTGGTCAGCAGCTCGAATTCCAGGTCGTCGCGGGTCGGCAGCCCGAACCGCTCGTCGCCGTACGGGAAGGCGCTGGTCTGCCCGGTCCTGGCGTAGCCGCGCCGCTCGTACCAGGCGATGAGGTCCTCGCGGACCGAGATCACCGTCATGTGCATCTCGGCGACGCCCCACTCGTCGCGGGCGAAGCGTTCCGCCTCCGCGATGATGGCCTTGCCGAGCCCCGCGCCCTGGAGCGTCGGGCGCACCGCGAACATCCCGAAGTACGCGTGGTCGCCGCGGTGCTCCAGCTGGCAGCAGGCCACCAGCTCGCCGTCGCTCTCCACCGCGACGAGCCTGCTGTCGGCCTTCTCTATGACCGCGAGCACACCTTCGGGATCGGTGCGCCGCCCCTGGAGGATGTCCGCCTCCGTCGTCCATCCGGCGCGGCTGGCGTCGCCGCGGTAGGCGGACTCGATCAGCGCGACGAGCGCGGGAACGTCTTGTGCGGTGGCGGGCCGGAACCCGGGCGCGGCGGCGGTGTCCATGCCGCACAGGCTAACCGAGCCGCACCCGCTGCCGCGGGGCACGCCGGACCCGCCGCGGGCAGCCCCACCTGCGGCCGGGCGGACGGCGGCGCCGAGCCGGGAGCGGCGGCCGGGGCGGCCCGTGGTGTCCGGCGCACGGCCCTCCCGGCGGCCGGGGCGGTCCGGCGGCGCCCGGCGGACGGGTGCTCGCGGGTCGGCCCCGGGGAGGCGGTCGTGCGGGGGCGGCGCGTGCGGGGGCAATTCGCTCCCCCGTCCACCTCTGTGCGCTTGGGTGCGCGCCGCCGCCACCGGGCAGAGTCCTGACGGGCCGCCGCCGCGCACGGGGTGGCCCGCGAGCCCGAGGGGGGAGGGGCGATGCACGGACCGCCGTTGGTGGCCTGGCTGCTCGTGGCGCTCAGCGCCGCCGCGGCGGTCTCGTGCGTGCTGCGCCGCGAAGGGCGGGACGAGGCGCTGCTGGGGGCGGGGATGGCGGTGATGGCCGTCCCGCTGTCGGTCTTCGACCCGCCGCGCTGGAGCGCCGTGATGCTGGCCGCCGTCTTCGCCGCCGTCGCGGTGCACGCCCTGCGCCCGTCCCTGCGCCGGGCGTCCCACCGGATGCACCACTCCTTGTGCGCCGGGGCGATGGTCTACATGTCGGCGGCTATGGCGGGCGCGGGCTCCGCGCACACCGGCCACGCGGAACACACCAGCGCGGGCACCCCGCTGCTGACCGGGCTGCTGCTGGCGTACTTCGCCGGCTATGTGCTGCGCGCGGGCCCACGGCTGGCGATGCCGGCAGCGCCGCCGCACATGGCGCCGGGCGGCGCGATACGGGTGCGGCACGCCCCCGAGGTGGCGGCGGCGTGCCGGGTGGCGATGGCGCTGGCGATGTTCGCGATGCTGCTGGCGCTGTGACCGGGCCGCCGCACCCGTGGCGGCGGCGGTACGGCGGATCGCGGCACCGCCGTACCGCGTGCGCCCCGGCGGCGGCTGCCGCTCCGCGGCCTTTGCGGCGCCGGTGGCCGACGGCTTCCTGTGAGTGATGCGTCACATCGGGTGCGGGCTGCCCCCGCCGCTCATCGCGCGCTCCTAGGGTGATCGTCATGACGGTCCCGTTCGTGCTGCTGATCCTGGGCGCACTGACGGCGGCGATGGCGCCGCGACTGCTGTCCCGTGCCGACTGGCCGGAACGCGAACCGGTGCTGGCCCTGTGGGTCTGGCAATGCGTGGTCGCCGCCGTGCTGCTGTGCTGCCTGTCGTCGCTGGCACTCACCGCCTCGGCCGCGTGGGCGGCGGTACGCGGCCATGTGTTCGCCTTCGCGCCGCACGGCGTGGTCGACGCGTACGGGCTGTCCGACTACGGCCGGGGCGCGGGCGCGCTGGCGGTCATGCTCGCGCTGGGCGGCCTGTGGACGGCGGCGATGCTCACCCGCGAGGTGCGCGGCGCCCGCGGCAGGCGCCGCCGGCGCCGGGCCGAGCTGCGGGTGCGCTCGCCGCGGCTGCCGGGCGAGGAGGTGCCCGCGGGCGAGCGCCTGGTCGTACTGGAGGACCCGAGGTCCGACGCCTGGTGGCTGTCGGGGGCGGAACCGCAGCTGGTGATCACCACCGCGGCGCTCGGGCGCCTCAAGGGCCGCCAGCTCGACGCGGTGCTCGCGCACGAGCAGGGGCACATGCGGGCCAGGCACGACGTGCTGCTGCACTGCTCGGGGGCGCTGGCCGGCGGCTTCCCGCAGGTGCCGATCTTCGCCGCCTTCCGCGACCAGGTGCACCACCTGGTCGAACTGGCCGCGGACGACACCGCCTCGCGCCGCTTCGGCCGGCTCACCACCGCCCTGGCGCTGGTCGAACTCAACGAGGAGCGCGGTGTGTTCGGCCCCGCGCCCACCCCGCTGGCCGCGCTCCCCGGCCGGGTGCACCGGCTGCTCGACCCGGCGCCCCGGCTGCCGCTGGCCCGCCGGGTGCGGATGAGTGCCTGCGCGCTGCTGGTGCCCGCGGTGCCGCTGCTGATCGCCTTCGGCCCCGGCCTGGGCGCACTGACCTGGTGATCCGGCCGACGCCGGTCGTACGCAGGACACCCCACCCGGCCCGCAGGCCGTGACCGGCGGGCCGGTTCCCGACGTGAACAGGCGAGGCGATGAAGGCCACAGGCTGCATGTTCGACTTCTCCGGCACCGTCTTCCGCATCGAGCCCTGCGGGAACTGGCTGCGCGGGACCCTGGAGGCGGCGGGCATCGACGCGCCCGACGACGAGATCGCCCACTGGGCCGCGCAGTTGGAGCGGTCGGGCGCCCAGCCCGGCGGGACGCCCACCGCGTGGCAGCCGGAAACCGCTGACCCCGACTGGGCGCGGCGCGACCTCAGCGCGGAGCTGCACCGGCGGGCGTACACGGCGCGGTCGCGCGCCATCGGCCTGCCCTGGGACGTCCACGACCTGCTCTACGACCGGCACATGGCCCCGGCGGCCTGGCAGCCGTACCCGGACGCCGCCGAGGTGCTGGCGGAGCTGCGGGCGCGAGGGGTGCGGGTGGCGGTGGTCAGCAACATCGGCTGGGACCCGCGGCCCGTCTTCGCCGCGCACGGGCTCGGCCACCTGGTCGACACCTTTGTGCTGAGCTTCGAAGTCGGCCGGCAGAAGCCCGATCCGGCGATCTTCCTCGCGGCCTGCGAGACCCTGGGGCTGTCACCGCGGGAGACGGTGATGGTGGGCGACGACCGCAGGGCCGACGGCGGCGCCGCCGTGCTGGGCTGCCCGGTGCACTTCGTGGACCATCTGCCCGCCGACCGCAGGCCGGACGGGCTGCGCGGTGTGCTCGACCTGCTGGTGTGACCGGCGCCCGCCGGAATACGGCGGACGCGGGTCCCGGCGATCCCCCGCGTCGCCGGGACCCGCGCCCGCCCCCGTTACCCGTACGGGCCACTGGCCCGGCGGGGTGCGCTGAGTATATTGGCCCGGAGCCAGTCAACGCAGGAGTAAAGCATGTCCCCTCGGAGCGCTTCGGTCAATGAAGCGATGCGCAGGCGTTCCCGGGAACGGCTGCTGCAAGCCACGGTCGAGCTGATCGAGGAGCGCGGTTACGAGGCCACCACGCTGGCCGACATCACGCAGCGCGCCGGGTCGGCCAGGGGCCTGGTGTCGTACTACTTCTCCGGGAAGCGGGCGCTGCTGCAGTCGGCCGTGCACCGGCTGATGGCCGGCGAGCTGGCCGCCGCCCTGGAGCGCGAACCGCGGACCGACGACGGGCAGGAGCGGCTGGCCAGGGCCATCGACGCGATGCTCGGCATGAGCACGGGTCACACCATGCTGATGCGCACCCACATGGCCTCGATCCTCCAGGAGGAGGGCTTCATCCAGTGCCCCGAGCAGCAGCGGCTCGCACAGCTGCTGCGCGACACGGTGGCCGGCTGGGGCGCGGCCGACCCCGAGGAGGAGTACCGGCTGCTGCGGGCACTGCTGATGGGCGCGTCGGTGGCCATGCTGCTGCCGGGGGCGCCGATGCCGGTGCACCGGCTGCGTGCCGAGCTGTTCCACCGCTACGGCCTGGCCTGGGAGTCGGGCGCGCCGCCGCCGGGCGCCGAGGACTACGACCCCGCGGCCGGAGGCCGCCGCCCCCCGGTGGCGCGTACCGCGCCGACGCCGCTGAGCTGAGGCGACGCATATGGTGCGGCCGTTCGCCGGCGGCGGGGTGCGGACTGTGTGATGTCGGTCACACCGACGCACCGCTGACAGTGTGTCACCCGCGCAGCATCGCGGCGAGGACGAAGGCGGCCGGCCCCGCCCACCGCGGCGGAATCGCGGCCGGCACGACGACACCGGCCGCGGCGGTCGCACAGGCGGCTGCCGGCGCCCCGGACGACAGGCGCTAAGGGAGGCGCCAGTCCACCGGCTGGGCGCCCTGGCGGATCAGCAGGTCGTTGGCGCGGCTGAACGGACGCGACCCGAAGAAGCCGCGGTCCGCCGACATCGGCGACGGGTGCGCCGACTCGATCGCCGGGTAGCCCTCGAGGGAGGGGCGCAGATTGCGGGCGTCGCGCCCCCACAGCACCGACACCAGCGGCTTGCCCCGGGCGGCCAGCGCGCGGATCGCCTGCTCGGTGACCTCTTCCCAGCCCTTGCCGCGGTGCGCGGCGGGCTTGCGCGGGGCGGTGGTCAGCGCCCGGTTCAGCAGCAGCACACCCTGCCGGGTCCACGGAGTGAGGTCACCGTTGGACGGCCGCGGCAGGCCGAGGTCCGTACCCAGCTCGCGGAAGATGTTCTCCAGGCTGCCCGGCAGCTGACGCACCTCGGGCGCGACCGCGAAACTGAGCCCGATGGCCATTCCCGGGGTCGGATACGGATCCTGCCCCACGATCAGCACCCGCACCTCGTCGAAGGGCTGCTGGAACGCGCGGAGCACATGCGCACCGGCCGGCAGATAGGTGCGGCCGGCCGCGATCTCCGCCCGCAGGAAGTCGCCCATCGCCGCGATCCGCCCGGCCACCGGACGCAGTGCCTCCGCCCATCCGGGCTCGACAAGTTCGCTCAACTCTCTTGCTGCCACGGCGGATCACTCTACTGGCCCACGAAGCCGGTCCACGACCGCGCGGGAGCGCCCGCCGGACGGCGCCGGACACCCGCGGGGACCGAGCGAAACAGGACCTTCCTTGACCGGCCCTTGACGGTACGCTGCCCGGGTGACCACGCATTCGAATACGCCGGCGGGCTGGTACGCGGACCCGCAAGGCACTCCGAACCTGCTCCGCTACTGGGACGGCACCCAGTGGACCGAGCACACCAACCCCGGTCAGGTGCCCCACCAGCAGCAGAAGGGCCAGGACGGGGGCGGCAGCGCCTGGGAGCTCAATGTCAGCCGCACCCCGGACCCGTCGAAGGTGCAGCAGCAGGTGCAGCACCAGGCGGGCGTCTCACCGACGGCGTACGGCGGCGGCACGCTGTTCACCGAGCCGGTCCTGGTGGTGAACCAGAAGGCCAAGCTGATCGAGCTGGTCAACGAGTACAGCGTCTTCGACCAGCAGGGCCGCACCCTGGGGTCGGTCGTCGAGGTCGGGCAGAGCACCGCGAAGAAGGTGCTGCGCTTCGTCTCCAGCGTCGACCAGTTCCTGACCCACAAGCTGGAGGTCAGGGATGCCCAGGGGCAGCCGCACCTGGTGCTGACCCGGCCGGCGAAGTTCATCAAGTCCAAGGTGCTGGTGCACCGGGCGAACGGTGAGCCGCTCGGCGAGATCGTCCAGCAGAACGCTTTCGGCAAGATCAAATTCGGCTTCATGTACAACGGCCAGCAGATCGGCGCGATCAAGGCGGAGAACTGGCGCGCCTGGAATTTCGCCATCGTCGACCACACCGACACCGAGATCGCCCGGATCACCAAGACCTGGGAGGGCCTGGCCAAGACGATGTTCACCACGGCGGACAACTACGTGCTGCAGATCCACCGGCAGCTCGCCGATCCGCTGCTGAGCATGGTCGTGGCCTCCGCGCTGACCGTGGACACCGCCCTCAAGCAGGACTCCCGCGGGCTCGGCTGACCGCGTGCCGGGCGTGAAGGACTGGGTGCTCGGCGTCGACTCGGGCGGCTCAGGGGTACGCGTGGCCCTCACCCGTGCCGACGGGTCCGGGGGTCCGGACGCGGTCACCGACGACCGCCCGGTGGCGACCGGCGAGCGCGGCATCGACGCGGCGAGCCTGCTGGAACGGGTGCTGCCGCACGCGGCCGGCCTGCTGCGCGAGGCGGCCGGCGGGTCGATCGCCGCGGCCTGCGTCGGCGCGGCCGGCATGGCGACGCTCGGTGACGACCTGCGCGCGGCGCTGCCCGCGGCGCTGGAGGACGCCTTCGGGGTGCGGGCGCTGGCGCTGGCAGGTGACGCCGTCACCGCCTACGCGGGCGCCCTGGGGCTGCGCCCGGGTGTCGTGGTCGCGGCGGGCACCGGCCTGATCGCGCTGGGCACCGCAGGCGACAGCTGGCGGCGCGCCGACGGCTGGGGCCATCTGCTGGGCGACGCGGGCGGCGGCGCCTGGATCGGCCGGGCCGGCCTGGACGCGGCGATGCGCGCCTACGACGGCCGGGCGGGCGGCTCGGCCGCGCTGCTGGCCTGCGCGCAGGACCGGTTCGGCCCGGCAGGGTCCATGCCGGGGCAGCTCTACCCGCGCACCGACCGGCCCGCCGTCCTGGCGTCCTTCGCGCCCGACGTGGCGCGCTGTGCGGCGCTGGACCCGGTGGCCTCGGAGATCCTGCGCCGGGCGGCGGAACACATCCTGGAGTCGGCCGCCGCCGCCCGGCCGGAGAAGTCCGGCGTGATCGAGGTGGGTCTGACCGGCGGGCTGTTCAGGATGGGCGAGCCGCTGCTCGGGCCGCTGCGCGACCAGGCCGGGTGGCTGCTGCCCGACGCGGTCCTGGTGCCTGCGGCGGGCGATCCGCTGGACGGCGCCCTGCTGATCGCGCGGGCGCTGGGCGATGACGCGCTGACACTGCCCTGCGACGGTGCGATGCTGCACGTCGTACGACGATAGCCGCTGCTCAGACGCATACGATGATGGCGGTGTGACCGCACGTGACCGGGGAAACGGACAGTTCTGGACAGGTCTGACCTGTCTCGTACCCGGCTGAACATCAGGACGCCGCAAGGCGTTAGCATGCGTCGCCATGAGCACTACCACAGGCAGCCCCGCCTCCGGCCTTCCCGTTCGCATGCCGCGCCCGCGCCAGACCGGACGCCACCGCCGACCGGAGGCGCTGGCCGCGCCCGAGGGCGCGCCGGTGCTTGTCCTCGCCGTTCCCGGCACTCCGTCCGCCGCGGTGCTGAGCCTGGCCGAGGAGGTCGTCAGCATCGCCCGCTCCGAGCTGTCGGGGCTCGACCCGCGGATCGGCTTCGTGGACGGCGAGGGCGACCACGACGGCGAATTCCCGTCGCTGCGCAGCGTGCTCGACCAGGTCGCGGCGGAGCGCACGGGTGAGGACACCACCGCGGTGGTGGTCCCGCTGCTGGCCGGCCCCGAGGCGTCGGTGCTGCGCCGGATCCGGCAGGCCGTCGCCGACAGCAAGGCCCAGGTCGAGCTGACCGAGGTGCTGGGGCCGCACCCGCTGCTCGCCGAGGCGCTGCACGTCCGCCTGTCGGAGGCGGGCCTGGCCCGCGCCGACCGGGCCCGGCTGTTCACGGTCGCGACGGCGGCCGACGGCATCATTCTGGCCACGGTGGGCGGCGAGGAGGCGGCGCAGGCCGCGGGGGTGACCGGGCTGCTGCTGGCCGCCAGGCTCGCGGTGCCGGTGCTCGCGGCGGCGCTGGACGAGGACGGCGCCATCGCGCGGGCCGCGGACCAGCTGCGTTCCTCCGGGTCCGGCACGCTGGCGCTCGCGCCCTGCCTGATCGGCCCGGAGATCGCCCCGCAGCTGCTGCACACCGCGGCGGCCGAGGCGGGCTGCTCGGGCGCCGACGCGCTCGGCCCCTACCCGGCGGTCGGCAAGCTGGTGGTCACGCAGTACGCGGCCGCGCTCGGCCTCGCGATGCAGCAGCCGCAGGGCGCGCCGATCCACTGAACGGCGGTCCGGCGGGCACGGGACGGCGCGGCGCGGGCGGCACCCTTCACAAGGCGCCGCCCGTCGCAGTCTGTGCCGCCCGCGGATGTCGGCCGAATGCCGGATGTCCGGCAGGTGTCAGACGAAGAGCACGCAGGACGCGGCCGGCACGTCGAGCGAACCGGCCTGCTTGGGGATGCCGGTGCCCGGGTCGACGTCGAACCAGGTGACGTCGCCTGAGCGCTCGTTGGCCGCGTACAGCCGGGTGCCGGACGGGTCGAGGGTCAGGTGCCGCGGCCAGTCGCCGCCGCAGCCAACGGTGTCCAGCAGCTCCAGGCGCTCGCCGGTCTCGTCCAGGCCGAGCACCGCGATGCTGTTGTGGCCGCGGTTGGCCGCCCACGCGAACCGGCCGTCGTGCGAGATGACCAGCTCCGAGGGGTAGTTCTCGCCTTCGGTGCCGTCCGGCAGCACCCTGGTCTCGGCTAGCGGGCGCAGGCTGCCGCGCGCGGGGTCCCAGCTGCAGGCGGTGACGACGGAGTCCAGCTCGTTCATCACATAGGCGTGGCCGCCGGCCGGGTGGAAGGTCAGATGGCGCGGGCCGATGCCGGAGCGCAGGCCCAGCTCCCGCTCGATCTCCAGCTCCCCGCCGGCCGGGTCGAGTTCGCAGACCCTGACCGAGTCGGTGCCCAGGTCCACGCTGACCGCCCAGCGCCCGGTCGGGTCGGACAGCACCGCGTGCGCGTGCGGCCCGTGCTGGCGTTCCTGGTTCGGCCCGTCGCCCTCGTGCTCCAGCACCGAGCGCAGCCCGCCGAGGCTGCCGTCGTCCTCGATCGCGAGCACGCTGACGCTGCCGGGCTCCGCGTAGTTGGCCGTCAGCAGGTGGCCCTGGTGGACGGTCAGGTGCGTGGGGGACCCGCCGCGCACGGCCACCGGGGCACCGAGCAGTTTCGGGGCGGCCGGGTCGGCGAGCGAGAAGGCGGCGGCGGCGCCCTCGGGTTCGGTCTCGCTGACGGTGTAGAGCGTCCTGCCGTCGGGGGACGCGGTGAGGAAGGACGGGTTGGGCACATCGGCGGTGTCCCCGAGCGCTGTCAGCGCCCCCGTGTCCGGGTCTACGGCGGCCGTGGTGAGCCCGCGCCCGCCCGCCGAAGTGAACGACCCGATGTAAACGTGCCCGGCCACTGCCGTACCTCTTCCGCCTGATGTCTGTACGGCGGCTGAGAGTAGTACCTGACGTCCGGTACGTCGCCCCCGGGGCCGCCCGGAGCCGCCAGTGGCCCGCCGGACCGGCCGCCTTCCGGGGCCGTTGGGCGGTGCGGGGGGCCGCTCGCTGCGGTGATGGCTCAAAGTAGTCGGTCTGCTCCGGGCCATCAGTACGGTGATCATGACATCCCGACGACAAGGAGACCGCGGGCCCATGCCCTTCGACGCCCTGGACGCCCGAATACTGCGGCTGCTGCTCGACCGGCCGCGTACGAGCGTCCGCGAGTACGCCCGCATCCTGGGCGTCGCCCGCGGCACCCTGCAGGCCCGGCTGGAACGGCTGGAACGCGACGGGGTGATCGTCATGGCCGGCCCCCGGGTGTCCCCCGCGGCACTGGGCCATCCGGTCCTGGCCTTCGTACGGATCGAGGTCGCCAGGGGCCACCTGGACGACGTGGCCGACGCGCTCGCCGGTGTGCCCGAGATCGTCGAGGCGTTCTCGATCACCGGCAGCGGCGGTGACCTGCTGACCCGGGTCGTCGCACGGGACAACGCGCATCTGGAGGGGATCATCCAGCGGCTCGGCCGGCTGACCGGTGTGGTCCGCATCCGCACCGAGATAGCGCTGAGCGAACGCGTGCCGCACCGGGTCCTGCCGCTGGTCGAGTCGCTGACCCCGGACCCCGAGCCCGAACCCGATCCGGAGCCCGGCCCCGGCGCCGACCCGGCGGACGGCGGTCAGCGCGACGCCAGGTAGTCCTTCGCGGCCTGCGGCGCCTTGGCGTACGAGCCGGCGTCGAACGGCGGCTGCGGGTCGTACTCGATGGCCAGCTGGAAGGCCTGGGCCGCGACCGGGCCGGCGATCAGCTCGACGAGCCGCAGCGCCATGTCGATTCCTGACGACACCCCGGCGGCGGTGATGATCCTGCCCTGCTCCACGACGCGCCGCGGGGTGTACGTGGCGCCGTAGGACTCCAGGAGGGCGGTGGCGCTCCAGTGGGTGGTCGCCAGGAGGTCCTTGAGCAGCCCTGCGGCGCCCAGCAGCAGCGAGCCGGTGCACACCGACGTGGTCCGGGCGGTGGTGGCGTCGATCCGCCGGATCCAGCCGAGCAGGGCCTCGTTCCCGGTGTTCGCGCGGGCGCCAGGGCCGCCGGGGACGACCAGGACGTCGGCATCGGTGACGTCGCCGAAGGCGGCGGTGGCGGTCAGGCCGAGCAGTCCGGCCCCGTCGGTGACCGGTCCCGGCGCGGCGGCGGCGAGGACGACATCGGCGTCCGGGAGCATCCGCAGGACCTCGTAGGGGCCGACGACGTCGAGCGCGGTGACGCCGTCGAAGAGCGGAAAGACGATGCGCATGGCGATGGCCTCTCTGGCCGGGGGGAGCCCTGGCCGGGAACGGGGTGCGGGCAGCCCGGACGGGCGCCCGGGACTTTTCCGCGGGGCGACGGTACGGACCGGCGGGCTCAGCGCACGGCGGCGTGCGGTGCGAAACGCCGGCGGTATTCGCCCGGGGTGACCTGGACGGCGCGCTTGAAGCTGCGGTGGAGCGTCTCGACGGTGCCGTAGCCGCAGGCACGGGCCACCGCCTCCAGGGTGGTGCCGGTGGATTCCAGCAGCCGCCGTGCGCCCTCCACCCGGGCGCTCTCGACGTACGCGGCCGGGGTGCGGCCGGTCTCGGCGCGGAAGACCCGAGTGAAGTGGCGTTCGCTCATGCCCGCCCTGGCCGCCAGCGCCGGCACACCGAGGTCGTCGGCGAGGTGGTCGGCGACCCAGTCGAGTACGTCGCGGAGCGACTGCCGCCCGGGGCGCTGGGCGGCCAGCTGGGCGCTGAACTGTGCCTGGCCGCCGGGGCGCTGGACGAACATCACCAGTTGCCTGGCGACGGCCCTGGACACCTCGGGGCCGTCGTCCGCCTCGACCATGGCGAGGGCGAGGTCCATTCCCGCGGTGACGCCCGCGGAGGTCCACAGGTCGCCGTCGCGGACGAAGATCGGGTCGGGGTCGACGGCGGCCCCGGGATAGCAGGCTGCCAGCAGCTCGCACGCCGACCAGTGGGTGACCACGCGCCGCCCGTCGAGCAGTCCCGCCGCGCCGAGCAGGAAGGCGCCGCTGCACACCGAGGCGGTGCGGCGCGCCCGGTGGGCGGTGCGGGCGAACCAGTCCACGAAGGCGGCGTCCTGGCACGCCTGGTGGACGCCCCTGCCGCCCACCGCGATGAGGGTGTCCACCGGCCCGGTGACCTCGTCGGTCGTCAGGGTCGGGGAGACCGCGAGGCCGCCGCTGCTGACGACGGGCCCGGGGGCCGCGGCCACCGTGTCCACGACGACCGCCGGCCGCGCCCCCGCCTGCGCCGTCCGCCGCCCGGCCTGCACGAAGACCTCGTTCGGCCCCGACAGGTCGAGCATCTGGAAGCCGGGGAAGACGGCGAAGACGATACGTCGGGTGGTCATGCCGTCATCGTCTGCCGTGCCCCGTGATGGCGGCAAGGACAGCCTTGTGACGATTTCCGCCACGATGGCCCCGGGCGGACCGCTCGCCTACGGGGGCCGGCTCAGGACCCGCGCACGGGCGCGGTGCTCGACCGTACGACGAGGGCCGGCTCGACCGACACCGGCGCGGGCGGGGCGGCCGGCTCCGCCACATGGCGCAGCAGATGGGCCACCGCGAGTGCGCCCATCCGGTCGAAGGGCTGCGCCACGGTGGTCAGCGGCGGCGAGCAGTAGGCGGCGAGCGCGATGTCGTCCACGCCCACCACCGAGATGTCCTCCGGCACCCGGCGGCCCAGTTCGCGCAGCGCGCGGATCACCCCGAACGCCATTTCGTCGCTGGCCACGAAGACTGCGGTGACCTCGGGGATCCGGCCCAGGATCAGCCCGGCCCTGTAGCCGGAGTCCGGCGACCAGTCGCCCGCCAGCTCGGGCGGCACGCTCGCGCCCGCGGCGTCGAGGGCCGCCCGCCAGCCCCGGGAGCGGCTAGCCGCGTCCAGCCATTCGCCGGGTCCCGCCACATGCCAGACCGTCGCATGGCCGAGGTCCAGCAGATGGTTGACGGCCAGCCGGGCGGCCCCCGACTGGTCGACGGCGACGATGTCGGTGGCCGGGGTGCGCGAGCCGTCCACGGCGACGGTGGGCACCGCGGCGGTCAGCTGCTCGATCCGGCGGCTGACCCGGATCAGCGGCACGGCCAGCACGACCCCCTCCACCTGCTGGTCGGCGAGCCGCAGCAGGGCGTCCTCGACCGAGGCCGGGTCGAGGGAGGCGGTGGTCGCGGTGCTCACCGCGTAACCCGCGTCCCTGGCGGCGCGTTCGACACCGACGGTCAGGGCGGTGCGGGCGAAGAAGCCGGTCTGGAGGGTCACCACACCGATGGTGCGGCTGCGCCCCGACGACAGCGTCCCGGCCGCGGTGTTCTTGCGGTACCCCAGTTGCTCGACGGCCGCGAGCACCTTCGCCCGGGTCGCGTCCTGCACATTCGGATGCCCGGCCAGCGCCCTGGAGACGGTCTGCGCGGACACGCCCGCGACCCGTGCCACATCGGCCATCCCCGGCGGCCGGGCACCTTCCCGCTGCTTCATCCGGCCCCCTCCGCCCGACTGCCGATCTCCGATGATAGCGATCTCATGCATGGGGGGCGCAAGCGCCGTGAACTGCCCGCACTCGTGAGACGGCTCTTGGCATCGATAACATCGGTGTGCCAGAGTTCCGCTCACGCCGGATGCGGATCGGAGGTCGTCAGGGTGGAGCCATCAGCGGGCGGGAAGGTGTCGGTGTCGTTCCGCGGCGTCGCCATGGGCGGGACGCCGCCGGCGCGGCACATTGCGTCGCCTCCAGCGCCGGCCCTGCTGTCGTACCCGCACGGCGAACTGCTGCGCGACGGACGCCCGCACCGGATCCTCGCCGGGTCGCTGCACTACTTCCGGGTCCACCCGGCGCAATGGGCCGACCGTCTGGAGCGCCTGGCGGCCATGGGCCTGAACACCGTGGACACCTACGTCGCGTGGAATGTCCACGAACAGCGCCGGGGACAGCTCCGCTTCGACGGCGGGCGCGACCTCGGGCACTTCTTCGACCTCGCGCAGGACGCCGGCCTCGATGTGATCGTCCGCCCGGGTCCGTACATCTGCGCGGAGTGGGACAACGGCGGGCTGCCCGCCTGGCTGACGGGCCTGGCGGGAATGCGCCCGCGCTCGTCGTACCGCCCCTACCTCGACGAGGTGGCGCGCTGGTTCGACACACTGATGCCGCAGATCACCGCGGCCCAGGCGGCGTTCGGCGGGCCGGTGGTCGCGGTGCAGGTGGAGAACGAGTACGGCAGCTACGGCGACGACCGCGGCCATCTGGAGTGGCTGCGCGACGCGCTGACCGCGCGGGGCGTCGGCGAACTGCTCTACACCGCCGACGGACCGACCGCGCTGATGCAGGACGGCGGCAGTCTGCCCGGCACCCTGGCCACGGCGACCTTCGGTTCTGGGCCGGAGGCCGCGGCCGGGCTGCTGCGGGCGCGGCGGGCCGGGGAGCCGTTCATGTGCGCCGAGTTCTGGAACGGCTGGTTCGACCACTGGGGCGAGCCGCACCACATACGGTCGGTGGACAGCGCGGGCAGCACGCTCGCCGGCATCCTGGACGCCGGCGGCTCGGTGAGCGTCTACATGGCGCACGGCGGCACCAACTTCGGTCTCGGCTCCGGCGCCAACCACGACGGCACCCGGCTCCAGCCCACCGTGACCAGCTACGACTCCGACGCCCCGGTCGCCGAGAACGGCGCCCTGAGCCCGAAGTTCTTCCGGATCCGCGAGCTGCTGCTCGCGGCGACCGGCGCCGCACCCCGCCCGTTGCCCGCCGATCCGGCGCTGCTGGCGCCCCGTGCACTCCGGCCGGTCCCGGGCGCGGGCCTGCTCGACGGGCTGGCCGCGCTGGCGCCCGCCGCCGACTGGCCGCACCCGCCGAGCTTCGAGGAACTGGGCCAGCCGTCGGGCCTGCTGCTCTACCGGTCCCGCCCCCTGGTGCCCGCGGGCACGCACGACCTCACGGTGCACGGGCTGCACGACCGCGCCCAGGTCTTCGCCGACGGTGCGCCGCTCGGCGTGCTCGACCGGGAGACCGGCACCCTGCCGCTGACCGGCACCGGGCAGCGGGTCCGGCTCGACCTGCTGGTGGAGAACCAGGGCCGGATCAACTACGGCCCGCTGCTCGGCCAGGGCAAGGGCATCCTGGGCGGTGTGCGGATCGGGCCGCGCCTGGTCCACACCTGGACGGTGCACGGGCTGCCGCTCGACGAATGGTCGCGGGACGACGTGGCCCGCGCCCCGGCCGCGGCGCCGCCGTCGGGCAGCTGCGGCTTCGCGACCGCGCGGCTCGACCTCGACACCCCCGCCGACACCTTCCTGGCGCTGCCGGGCTTCGGCAAGGGCTTCGTCTGGGTCAACGGGACGCTGCTGGGCCGCCACTGGGAGATCGGCCCGCAGCTGACCCTCTACGTGCCGGCGCCGCTGCTGACTCCGGGCCGCAACACCGTGACGGTGCTGGAACTCGAACGCTTCGGCGACCGGATCGAGCTGCGCGACCGGCCGGAGCTGGGGCCGCCGGAGGAATACGTCGAGACCTTCGACTGAAGCTCTGCTCGGCCGGGCTCAGTCCTCGCCGGTCTTCCGCGCCCGGCTCGGCTGGACCCGCTTGGGCTCGCCCTTCATCTTCGGGTGCTCCGGCGGGTACGGCAGATCGGCGAGGCCGTGCTCGCGCTCGTCGCGGTCGGCCAGGTCGAGGGCCGCGTCGAGCCGGAAGGCGTGCTCGTCCATGTCGGCGTGCAGGTCGCCGACCTCCGCGTATCTGGCCGGCATCGTGACCAGGTCGAAGTCGGTGGGCGCCACCTCGGCCAGTTCGTCCCAGCGCAGCGGCGCCGACACCGGCGCGTGCGGGAAGGGGCGTACGGAATAGGCGCTGGCGATCGTCCGGTCGCGCGCGGTCTGGTTGTAGTCCACGAAGATCTTCGCGCCGCGCTCCTCCTTCCACCAGGCCGTGGTGACCCGCTCCGGTGCGCGCCGCTCCAGCTCGCGGGCCACCGCGATGGCCGAGCGGCGCACCTGGGTGAAGGTCCACTCGGGCGCGATCGGCACGAAGACGTGCAGGCCGCGCCCGCCCGAGGTCTTCGGCCAGCCGGTCAGGCCCAGGCCGTCGAGGACGTCCCGCAGCTCCTGCGCGGCGCGCACGGCGTCGGAGAAGTCGGTGCCCGGCTGGGGGTCGAGGTCGATGCGCAACTCGTCCGGGTGCTCGGTGTCGGTGCGGCGGACCGGCCAGGGGTGGAAGGTGAAGGTGCCGAGATTCGCCGCCCACAGCACCGCGGCGGTCTCCGTCGGGCAGATCTCGTCGGCGTAGCGGCCGCTGGGGAAGGCGATCCGGCCGGTCGGGATCCAGTCGGGCAGATTCTTCGGCGCGCGCTTCTGGAAGAACGAGTCGCCCTCGACGCCGCTGATGTAGCGCTCCAGGGTGGTGGGCCGGTTCCTGAGCGCCCGCAGGATGCCGTCGCCGACGCCCAGGTAGTAGCGCACCAGGTCGGCCTTGGTCAGGCCGCGCTGCGGGAAGTAGACCTTCTCCGGATGCGACACCCGTACGGTGCGGTCGCCGACGGTCAGCTCCAGCGTGTCTGCCATGCCCCCACGCTAGGCCGGGCGGTCCACGGGCGCGCCTTGTGCGCGGCCCGCCGACGCGCCCTGTGCGGCGGCGGCGCGCACAATCGGGGCATGGACTTGCCGGTGATGCCCCCTGTGCAGCCGATGCTGGCCAAGGCCGCGAAGGCCATCCCGTCCGGCATGCAGTACGAGGCCAAATGGGACGGCTTCCGCGCGATCGTCTTCCGCGACGGTGACGAGATCGAGCTGGGCAGCCGCTCCGCCAAGCCGCTCACCCGCTACTTCCCCGAGGTCGTGGAGGCGCTGCGGACCCGGATCCCGCCGCGCTGCGTGCTCGACGGCGAGATCGTCATCACGCGGGGCGGGCGGCTGGACTTCGACGCGCTGCTGGAGCGGATCCATCCCGCCGACTCCCGGGTGCGCCATCTGGCGGAGGTGACGCCCGCGGGCTTCATCGCCTTCGACCTGCTCGCGCTCGGCGACACCTCGCTCATGGCGGAGCCGCAGCGGGACCGCAGGGCGGCGCTCACGGCGGCACTGGAGGACGCGACCGCGCCGGTCTTCATCGCGCCCGCCACGGACGATCTGGCGCTGGCCGAGGACTGGTTCGACCGCTTCGAGGGCGCGGGTCTCGACGGGGTCGTCGCCAAGCCCCCGCAACTGGCGTACCGGCCGGGCGAACGCGTCCTGGTGAAGGTCAAGCACGAGCGCACCGCCGACTGCGTCGTCGCGGGGCTGCGGCTGCACAAGAGCGGGCCGGTGGTGGGGTCCCTGCTGCTCGGCCTCCACGACGGCGAAGGGCGCCTCCAGCACGTCGGCGTGTGCGCGTCCTTCCCGATGCGGCGCCGCGCCGAACTGATGGAGGAGCTGGCCCCGCTGCGGATGGACTCGGTCGCCGGCCACCCCTGGCAGGAGTGGGCGAGCGAGGAGGCCCAGGCCGCCGACCGGCTGCCTGGCGGCCCCAGCCGGTGGACCGGCAAGAAGGACCTGTCCTGGCTGCCGCTGCGCCCTGAGCGGGTCGTCGAGGTCGCCTACGACCACATGCAGGGCGACCGCTTCCGGCACACCGCGCAATTCCGCCGCTGGCGCCCGGACCGCGAACCCGGGCAGTGCACCTACGCCCAGCTGGAGGAGCCGGTCGGATACGACCTGGCGGACTTCCTGTCCACGGGATAGGGCCGGCGCCAGTCGGCGGATTCGGCGATGGCCGCCGCCGGCGCTACGGCCGGTGTCGGTTGCGCGCGACCATCGGGACGCAGACGCGTCTCCGGCCTGCCGCCAGGCCGTACGGTCGGCAGCGGCCGGCCATCCCGCTGCCGACCGTCCCCGCCGGGCGGCTCGGTCAGCCGAGAAAGCTCAGCCGCACCTCGCGCCTGTAGGGCCTGCCGCGAAATCCCGCGGTCGGCTGCGGCCGGCCGCCCCGGTGCCGCTCATGCCCGCCGGGCGGCTCGGTCAGCCGAGAAAGCTCAGCCGCACCTGGCGGCGCGGGTTGTCCCGGTTGGTGTCCACCATCACCACGGACTGCCATGTCCCCAGCTCCAGCTTTCCGCCGACCACCGGCAGCGTGGCGTGCGGTGGTACGAGCGCGGGCAGCACATGGTCGCGGCCGTGCCCGGGGCTGCCGTGCCGGTGCCGCCACCGGTCGTCGGCGGGCAGCAACTCCCGCAGGGCGGCCAGCAGATCGTCGTCGCTGCCCGCACCCGTCTCGATGACGGCGACCCCGGCGGTCGCGTGCGGCACGAACACGTTCAGCAGCCCGTCGCCCCCGCGGGCCTCCTCCCGGAGGAAGGCCTCGCAGTCGGCGGTGAGGTCGTACACGGACTCCACCGACCCGGTGGAGACGTCGATGACGCGCGAACGGTAGTGGTCGGCCATGCGGCCATTCTCCTCCGGGCACGTGAGCGGTTGCCACTTGCGGTGCCGTCGCGGTCTGCCGCGCCACGGTGGCCGGCCGCGCAATTCCCGGCCCTCCGAGAGGGCTGCCCTTTGCGGCACGTGATGCCCTCCGGCTGTCTTCGCCGCCCCGGGTCCGTGAAGGGCCGCCTCTGCTCGTGGCGGCTCCCTGCGGCGCCCGCGCCCGGGTGGCGGAGAGGCTGCCTGCGCCGGGGCGCGCCTATGTATCGCGGCGACACGGCTGGTCGCGCAGTTCCCCGCGTCGATGGGTCCCGGCGGCCGGGGCTCGGCCGATCGCGCGCTTCCCCGCGCCTCTGCGGGGGTCGTCCCCGGTCGGAGGGCGGCCCTCCCGGGCGGGCGGGACGGGGGTCATTGCCGTGGGGCGGGATTGGTCTGTACCATTCAGCGGGCCTGGACGCCGTCCGTCCTTGCCGCAGCCCGGAGGGGGTGAACGCGTTGCGCCGGCTCACCGCGCTGGTCGACTCGTGCCTGCTGCCCACCGTGCGCGGGCGGCACGAACGGCTGCCCGAATGGATTCTGCGCGGCCTGGAGAGCGGCACGCCGGGCGCGGCCGTGGACGGACAGGGTCCGGCGGCGCGGGCGACGACCGAAGCGCTGCGGGCGGCACTGCCCGACGCACTCGCCGGGCTCCCGGGTGTGCGGGACCCGGACCGGGCCGGCGGCGGCAGCGCCGCGGCGGCCGACCTCGTCGCGGCGGGCGCGAACCTCCATCTGGCCGTCCGCCCAGGACTTCGCGCCGACGAGACCCGCGTCTTCGTCACCGACCTGCAGACGCACGGTGTGGCCGCCGCGCTCGGCCCCTTCACGGCCGCGGGCAGCCTGCGGCCGTTCGCCGAGGGCGCCGCCGCGGGCGTACGGGCGATCACCGCGGGCCACGCCCCGGTGCCGGGCGACGAGCAACTGCCCGCCATGCTCAGCGCCCGGGCGGTGACCGGGGTGCTGCGGGGCGAGCTGGGATACGGCGGCGTCGTCCTGAGCGACACGCTCGACGCGCCCGCGATCGTCGACGGCTGGGGCGTACCCGGCGCCGCGGTGCTGGCCTGGATCGCCGGCGTCGACCTGGTGCGGCTCGGACCGTCGAGCGGCGCGGGGGTGCGGGACGCGATCCACGCCGCCGCGGCCCGCGCGGTGGCCGACGGCGACCTGCCGCAGTGGCGGCTGGAGGAGGCCGCGGAGCGGGTCGCACGGCTGCGCCGCTGGGCCTCGGAGCCGCGGATGCCGGCCGCCGAGCCTGCCCGGGCCGCCGGCGCCGGCTGAGCGCCGCCGGGGAAGTATTCCTCCGGCGCCACCGTTGGCACAGGCATGAACGATGCGGTGCGTGATGTCGAGGTCGCCGTGGTCGGCGCCGGCCAGGCCGGCCTGTCGGCGGGCTATTTCCTGCGCCGCACGGGCTTCGCCCCGGGCACGGGTTTCGTCGTGCTCGACCACTCCCCCGGCCCCGGCGGCGCCTGGCAGTACCGCTGGCCGTCGCTCACCTACGGCAAGGCGCACCGGGTGCACGAACTGCCCGGCATGCCCTTGGGCGACGCCGACCCCGACCGGCCGTCGGCCGAGGTGGTGGGCGACTACTTCGCCCGCTACGAGCGGGAGTTCGACCTGCGGGTGCACCGTCCGGTCGACGTGACGGCGGTACGCGGCGGGGACGGCGGGCGGCTGCGGATCGAGACCGACGCCGGGACGTGGTCGGCGCGGGCACTGATCAATGCCACGGGTACCTGGGACCGGCCCTTCATGCCGTACTACCCGGGCCAGGAGACCTTCCTCGGCCGCCAGTTGCACACCGCCGGCTACCGGGGCGCCGCGGACTTCGCCGGCCTGCACGTGGTGGTCGTCGGCGGCGGCACCTCGGCGGTGCAGCTGCTGATGGAGCTGGCCGAAGTGGCACGCACCACCTGGGTGACCCGGCGTCCACCGGTCTTCCGCAGCACGCCCTTCACCGAGGACTGGGGACGCGAGGCGGTCGCGACGGTCGAGCGGCGGGTGCGCAGCGGACTGCCGCCGCAGAGCGTCGTGAGCGTGACCGGGCTGGCCGCTACCGACGCCGTGCGGCAGGCCATCGACCGCGGCACATTGCGGCGGCAGGAGATGTTCGACCGGATCACGCCGCATGGCGTCGCCTGGAGTGACGGCCGGACACTGGACGCGGACGTGATCCTGTGGGCCACCGGTTTCCGCGCCGCACTCGACCATCTCGCCCCGCTGCGGCTGCGCGAACCCGGCGGCGGCATCGCGGTGGACGGCACGCGGGTGATCAAGGATCCGCGCGTCCATCTGGTCGGCTACGGGCCGTCCGCGAGCACCATCGGCGCCAACCGCGCGGGCCGTACGGCCGTACGCGACATCCGGGCGCTGCTGGCCCGCGCACCGTCGGATTCCGCCCCTCCGGCCGGACTCGCGCGCGAGCGCCCGCTCGAACGTGCGCGCTGAACGCGCGTAAGCCCACGGCACGCACGTGACGTGGCGCCTCACCGGCGCCGCCGCTCCCCTCCCGGGTGCGGCGGCGTTCCGCTTGCCGCCACCTTGGCCGCGCCACAGCCAATAAACATCGGATGTCTTCTTCCCTGCGAACGGTGATTGCGGCAGTATGGGCGCATGCGTGATCGAGATCAGCCCTGCCTGCGCCGGGGCGGCACGGAGGACCCATGCGCGTAGCACTCTTCCTCACTTGTGTGAATGACCTGTTGTATCCGGATACAGGTCGGGCGGTGGTGACGCTGCTGGAGCGGCTGGGTGTGGAGGTGGACTTCCCCGCGGGGCAGACGTGTTGCGGCCAGGCGCACTACAACACCGGTTACCGGCATGAGGCGGAGCCTTTGGTGCGGAGGCATGCGGAGGTGTTCGCGGGTTACGACTACGTGGTGGCGCCGTCGGGTTCGTGTGTGGCGATGGTCCGGGAGAACTATCCGCGGATGGCCGAGCGTGCCGCCGCCGAGGGCCGCGACAGCGGGCGCGGGCTGGCCGCGGCCGCGGCCGCGGCGGTGCCGCAGACCTACGAGCTGACCGAGTTCCTGGTCGACGTCCTCGGGGTCACCGACGTCGGCGCGTACTTCCCGCACACCGTGACCTACCACCCCTCCTGCCACGGCCTGCGGATGCTCGGCCTGGGCGACCGCCCCCGGCGGCTGCTCCAGGCGGTGCGGGGGCTGGAACTGCGGGAGCTGCCGGGCGCGCAGGAGTGCTGCGGCTTCGGGGGGACCTTCGCGGTCAAGAACCCCGACGTGTCCGCCGCGATGGGCCAGGACAAGATCGACAACGCCCGTTCCACCGGCGCCCAGGTCCTGTGCGGGGCCGACAACTCCTGCCTCATGCACCTCGACGGCATGATCTCCCGCCAGAACACCCCGCTGCGGGCCGTCCACCTCGCCGAGATCCTCGCCTCGACCCAGGAACACCCCTACCAGACACCGGAAACGGCAGGAAAGATCCGATGAGCGGTACGTATCTGGGGCTGCCGTCGTTCCCGGCCGCCGCACGGGAAGCGACCCGCGACGGGCAGCTGCGGGCGAACCTGCGCCACGCCACCCACACCATCCGCAGCAAACGCGCCACCGCGATCAGCGAACTCACCGACTGGCCCCAACTGCGCGCCGCGGGAGCCGCGATCAAGGACCACACCCTGCGCCACCTCGACCACTACCTCCTCCAACTGGAAGAGGCGGTGACCGCGGCCGGCGGGACCGTCCACTGGGCCACCGACGCCGACGACGCCAACCGCATCATCACCGCCCTCGTCCACGCCACCGGCCACACCGAAGTCGTCAAGGTCAAATCCATGACCACCCAGGAAACCGGCCTCAACCACGCCCTCGCCCACGCAGGCATCACCGCCTACGAAACCGACCTCGCCGAACTCATCGTCCAGCTCGGCAACGACCTCCCCTCCCACATCCTCGTCCCCGCCATCCACAAGAACCGCACCGAGATCCGCGACATCTTCACCCGCGAGATGACCCACTGGGGACGCCCCGCCCCCGACAACCTCACCGACAACCCCACCGACCTCGCAGAAGCCGCCCGCCTCCACCTCCGCGAAAAATTCCTCACCGCCAAAGTCGCCATCTCCGGCGCCAACTTCATGATCGCCGAAACCGGCACCCTCGCCGTCCTGGAATCCGAAGGCAACGGCCGCATGTGCCTCACCCTCCCCGACACCCTCATCACCCTGGCCGGCATCGAAAAAGTCATCCCCACCTGGCAGGACCTCGAAGTCTTCCTCCAAACCCTCCCCCGCTCCTCCACCGCCGAACGCATGAACCCCTACACCACACTGTGGACCGGCACCACACCCCACAACGGCCCCCGCACCTTCCACCTCGTCCTCCTCGACAACGGCCGCACCGACACCCTCGCCGACACCACCGGACGACAAGCACTGCGCTGCATCCGCTGCTCCGCCTGCCTCAACGTCTGCCCCGTCTACGAACGCACCGGCGGCCACGCCTACGGCACCCCCTACCCCGGCCCCATCGGTGCCATCCTCACCCCCCAACTCCACGGCACCACCACCCCCCTGGACGCCTCACTCCCCTACGCCTCCACCCTCTGCGGCGCCTGCTACGACGTCTGCCCCGTCGCCATCGACATCCCCGACATCCTCACCCACCTCCGCGAACGCATCACCCAAGGCGGACCCACCACCCGCCAAGGACAGAAAACCACCATCAAACCCGCCAAACGCCACCGCCTCGAACACACCACCATGCGCACCACCCGATGGACCCTCCAGCACCCCACCGCACTCCACCACGCCCAAAAACTCGCCACCCACACCCGAAAACTCCACCCCAAAAACCCACCAGGCACCACCACCAAAGCCTGGACCACCACCCGCAACCTCCCTCAAATCCCCCCCACCACCTTCCGCCAATGGTGGCAACAACACCAAAAACAAACCACACAACCAACCCAGCACACCCAGCAAGCCCCGCACACCGAAAAAGCTCAGCCCGCCCACAACACCGAACAGAACGAACTAACCCCGCAGACCCCGCAGACCCCGCAGAACGGGAAAAGCGAAAAAGGCCAGCAGAACGAGAAAGGCGGCCGTCAGCAATGACCACCGACAGCCGCACCGAAATCCTCCGCCGCATCCGCCAAGCCCTCGACGGCACCACCGACGGCACCCCGCCCGACCCCGCCACCATCCCCCGCGACTACCTCACCGTCCACGCCCACCGCACCCCCGAACAAAGCGCCGACCTCCTCGCGGACAACCTCACCGACTACCGCGCCCACGTCCACCGCACCAACGAACAAGACCTCCCCGCAACCCTCGCCCGACTCCTCACCCACCACGGCACCCGCACCGCCATCACACCCCCCGACCTCCCCCACCACTGGCTCAGCCAGACCACCGGCATCACCATCACCACCCCCGACGAAACCACCACCACCCACACCCTCGACACCGCCGACACCGTCATCACCGGCTGCACCCTCGCCATCGCCGAAACCGGCACCATCATCCTCGACAGCACCACCGCCCAAGGCCAACGACGCATCACCCTCATCCCCGACCACCACATCTGCGTCATCCGCACACCCCAGCAAATCGTCGACTCCATCCCCCAAGCCCTCCCACGACTCAACCCCGCCCACCCCCAAACCTGGATCTCCGGACCCTCCGCCACCAGCGACATCGAACTCACCCGCATCGAAGGCGTCCACGGCCCCCGCACCCTCGACGTCATCCTCCTGACGTCATCGCCGCAGAGCGGCTGACCTTGAGCGCCCACAGCACCAGCGGCACCTGGACCGGCAGCCGGGCGTATGCGGCGGCCTTGTACGGGGTGCGGCGGTGGCGCCAGTCGTAGGCCATCTTGACGTTGGCCGGGAAGACGGCGACGAAGAAGCCCGCGGTGAGCAAGGCGCCGGTGCGCCGGGTGGCGGGCAGCGCGACGGCCGCGGCCAGCACGGCTTCCACCGCTCCGCTGGCCTGCGTCCAGGTACGGGCGCTGCCGGGGAGCGCGGACGGCACCAGGGCGTCGTACTGCTCGGGGCGCGCGAAGTGGGTGACGGCGGCACCGGCGAGCAGGCCGGCAAGCAGTTGGGCGGAACGTGCGGGCACCGGGACGTACCTCCTGAACGGGGGCGGGCGGATCCCGCCGGACGCTCACCTTACTCTCGGGTAACGTCCGGTTCGCAAGGGCACGCGACCGCCTCAGGGCGCGCTGGTCGCCAGTTGCGTATCGCGTTGCACCAGTGCCGCGTAGCGACCGCCCGCCGCGAGGAGTTCGTCGTGGGTGCCGCGTTCGATGATCCGCCCGGCGTCGAGGACCACGATCTGGTCGGCGTCGCGGATGGTGGACAGCCGGTGGGCGATGGTGACGGTGGTGCGCCCGGCCGACAGGGTGTCGATGGCGTCCTGGACGGCCTGCTCGGTCCTGGTGTCCAGTGCGCTGGTGGCCTCGTCGAGGATGAGCACCGGCGGGTTGCGCAGAATCGTGCGGGCGATGGCAAGCCGCTGCTTCTCGCCGCCGGAGAAGCGGTAGCCGCGCTCGCCGACGAGCGTGTCGTAGCCGTCCGGCAGGGCCGCGATGTGCTCATGGATCTGGGCGGCCCGGGCGGCGGCGTGGATCTCGTCGTCGGTCGCGTCCGGCTTGGCGAAGCGCAGGTTCTCCGCGACCGAGGCGTGGAAGAGATACGTCTCCTGGGAGACCACGCCGACCGCGGCGGCCAGCGTGTCGAAGGTCAGATCGCGGACGTCGGTGCCGTCGATCGTGACCCGGCCCGCTGTCACGTCGTAGAGCCGCGGCACCAGGTAGCTCAGGGTGCTCTTGCCCGAACCGGTCGCGCCGACGACGGCGAGGCTGCCGCCCGCGGGGACGGCCACGTCGATGCCGCGCAGCGTCGGGGCGCCGGACTCGGCGTCGTAGGCGAAGTCCACGGCCTCGAAGGCGATGTCGCCGCGTACGGTCCCCAGGCTGCGCGCGCCGGGCCGTTCGGTGATGTCCAGCGGCAGGTCGAGGTATTCGAAGATGCGCTGGAAGAGCGCGAGCGACGTCTGCATCTGCACACCGGTGGCCAGCAGCGAGACGGTGGGCCGGAAGAGGCCCTGCTGGAGCGAGACGAAGGCGACCAGGGTGCCGATGGAGAGGGCGGGGCCGCCATGTCCTGTGGTCAGCCCGGCGGCCCAGTAGAGCAGGGCCGGCATCGCGGACATCACGATGCCGATGACGGCCATCCGCCAGCGGCCCTGCATGTTGGAGCGCACTTCGAGGTCGACCAGGCGCTCGGACTCGGTGGAGAAGTCGCGGGTGAGCGAGTCGGCGCGGCCCATGGTGCGGCCGAGCAGGATGCCGCTGACCGACAGCGACTCGGTGACGATCGCGGACATCGAGGCCATCTGCTTCTGCCGCTCAGTGGCGATCTTCTTGCGCTCGCGGCCGACCCGGCGGGCGATCCAGACGAAGACCGGGAGCAGCAGCAGGGAGACGATGGTCAGCCGCCAGTCCAGGGCTGCCATCGCCACGACGGAGGCGATGACGGCGGTGGCGTTGGAGACCAGCGAGGTCGCGGTGGAGGTGACGGTGGCCTGCATGCCGCCGATGTCGTTGGCGATCCTGGACTGCACCTCGCCGGTGCGGGTGCGGGTGAAGAAGGCCAGCGACATGCGCTGGAGCCGCTCGTAGACGGCGGTCCGCAGGTCGTGCATGACGCGCTGGCCGACGGTGGTGGAGATCAGGGTCTGCAGGACGCCGAAGACTCCGGTCGCGACGGCGGTGGCGATCATGCCGAGGGCGAGCAGGCTCAGCAGGCCGGTGCGGCCCTGCGGGATCGCGGTGTCCAGGATCGCCCGCAGCAGGAAGGGCGAGGCGACGGAGACCAGCGAGGACAGGCCGACGAGGACGCCCACGACGGCCAGCCGGCCGCGGTAGGGCCGGAACAGCCGCACGATACGGCGGACGTCGGTGGGGGTGGCGGGTTTTTTCTCCGGTGGCGTCCACCGGGAAGCGAGATCGTTTTCGGGGCGCAAAGGACTCCTCGGGCGTGGCGGTACGACTGGGGTGCGGATCCGGGTACGGCTGCGGGACTCTCGACTGAGAGTGTAGGTCATTGTTACCTACGCTCACAATGAACTACATCCTGCTAGGGTGTATTCCATGGACACCCGTACCACCGAGCCCGCGCCTTCGCACGCGACGGCGGACGAAGTCACCGGTCGGCTCGCCGATCAGCTGCTGCGGCTGAGCCGGCGGCTGCACCGTGCCCAGCGCCGGCTGCTCGAACCGCTGGGCATCACGCCCGCGCAGGCCCGGCTGCTGCGGACGCTGGCACACTGCGACGAGCCGCCGCGGATGGCCGATCTCGCCCAGCGCCTCGATGTGGTGCCGCGGGCGGTGACGACGCTGGTGGACGCGCTGGAGGAGCAGGAGCTGCTGCGCCGGGTGCCCGATCCGCACAACCGCCGGGTGATCAGGATCGAGCTGAGCGACGGCGGGCGACGGGCGCTGGCCGATCTGCGGCTCGCCAGGCGTACGGCCGCGGCCGAGATCCTGGCGCCGCTGGACGCCGGCAGCCGCGCCGCGCTGACCGAGCTGCTGGCCGCGCTCGACCGGGACGAGGCGGCGGAGCCGCGCCGCTGCTGAGCCGGGCCGGCCGCGCCCAGCACGGCGGCAGTACGGGACCCCGGAGCATGCCGCTCCGGGGTCCCGTACTGCCGCTGCCCGCCGGGCGGCTACTTGTCGATGTCGACGGGGCCGCCCTGGGCGACCACGGTCGGCGCGATCGGCGCGGTGCAGGCGCTGCACCGCTTGGCCGCGGCCGGGATCGCGGTCAGGCACTCCGGGCACTCGCGCATCGGCGCGGCCGCGGCCTTGGGGAAGAACTTCTCCTGCATCCGGTTCATCGGCAGCACGACCAGGAAGTAGATCACCGCCGCGACGATCACGAAGCTGATCGTCGCGTCGATGAAGGTGCCGTAGGGGAAGGTGACCCCCGAGGCGTGGAAGGTCCTGACGCTGAAGTCACCGGTGGCGCCGCTGACCAGGCCGACGATCGGGGTCAGGAACGCTTTGACGAAGCCGTTCACCAGGGCGGTGAAGGCGGCGCCGATGACGATGCCGACCGCGAGGTCGACGACATTGCCGCGGAGCAGGAAGGTGCGGAAGCCCTTCATCATGGGGGGTCCCCTCTGTGGTCAAGATCGGTGGAAGACCACAGTGTGCCGGGTCCTGCCGCAGAGGGGTGAATCGGTGGTACGCCGCTCGGGGCGGTGGTCAGTTGCGCCAGGTGTCGTTCAGTACGGTCTTGCCGGTGGCCGGGACGGTGGCCGTCCGGTTGGCGCCGGACTCCCAGGTCACGTTCCCGGCGCCGTCCTTCCGGATGTACTTGTACTGGAAGGACGTCCCCGCGGCCATGGTGACGTCCAGCTTCCACACCGGGTAGCTCGCCGAGGACAGCAGCAGGGCGCTGCCGGTGTTCCAGTTGCCCAGGGTGGAGTTGTCGCCGACGACGTAGATGTTCTGGCCCAGCACTGTGGTGGCGTTCACCGCGAAGGACGCGCCCGCCGCCGGGTTCGTCGTACCGCCGGTGCTCGTACCGCCGGTGGTGCCGCCCGAGGCCGCGCAGGGTCCCCCGGCATAGAGGGCGACCGCGTCGTTCGCGCCGATGGTGGCGGTGAACCTGTGGTCGGAGCCGACGGAATAGGTGGCGCCGCTGTGCTGCACGTCGCAATAGGTGCCGGCCGGCAGCGACGTGGTGAAGGTCTGGGTGAGCGCGCTGCCCTCGTGGTTGATCGCGACATAGCCCTTGCTGCCGCGGCCGAACGCGATGGCGTTGTTGCCGTTGTCCCACCAGTTGGTCACCGCGGTGCCGGAGACGGCGTTGCGGAAGCCGACCATGCCGGAGATCTGCGGCCACGCGTGCTGGCACTTCCAGCCGTCGCTGTAGCAGGCGTTGACGGTGCCGCCGTTCGGCGGACCCGCGTCGTTGTTGGAGAACTCGTAGCCGGAGTAGACGTTCGGCGAGCCGTACGGCCACGCGAGCACGTAGACGTTGGCCAGGGTGTAGGTGGCGTTGTCCTTGTAGCTGAGCGTCGAGCCGTTGCGCTCGGTGTCCCAGTTGTCGACGAAGGTGCGGGCCTTGTCGCTGGACACGTAGCCGGCGCCCCAGGACGCGCCCCAGTTGCTGAGGGAGGCCAGCTTCTGCCCGTTGAAGATCCGCTTGAGGTCGAAGGCGCCCTGGAAGGCGTCCACGTCCCCGGTGTTGACGTACTCGCCGGGCTGTACGGCCTCGCCCGCGCCGTAGATCGCCTCCTGCGCCCAGTAGATGTTCGGGTTGCTGAGCTTGGCCTTGATCGCCGCGAGGTCGGTCTCGGCCATGTGCTTGGCGGCGTCGACGCGGAAGCCGTCGACGCCGAGCGCTATCAGGTGGTTCAGGTACCCGGCGATGGTGCTGCGCACGTAGTCGCTGCCGGTGTTGAGATCGGCGAGGCCGACCAGCTCGCAGTTCTGGACGTTGGAGCGGTCCTGGTAGTTGGAGATGCTCGTCCGGCAGGTGTGGAAGTCCTGGTCCTGGTAGTAGCCGGGGTAGTTGTACTTGCTGTAGTTCGTGCCCCCGGTGCCGGTGCCGGAGCCCGCCGACATGTGGTTGATCACCGCGTCGGCGACGACCTTCACACCGGCCGCGTGGCAGGTGTTCACCATGCTCGCGAACGCCGCCTCGTCGCCGAGGCGGTTCTGCAGCTTGTAGCTGACCGGCTGGTAGGAGGTCCACCACTGGTCGCCCTGGATGTTCTCGGTGGCGGGCGAGACCTCGACGTAGCCGTAACCGGCCGGGCCGAGCTGGTCGGTGCAGGCCTTGGCGACCGAGGCGTAACGCCACTGGAAGAGCGTCGCCGTGACGTCCTTGCTGCCGGGCGGGGTCGCGTGCGCCTGTTGGACGGTGGCGGCGAACAGTCCCGCTGCCGCGACGACTGCGGCCAGCGAAGCGTTCAGTGCACGGGATCTCATGGGCGGCTCCTTCGGTGAGCGGGCACAGCGGTGTGCCCCTGCGAAGGCAGCCACGCGCCTGGCCGCCGAGGTGGGGGGAATGAGCGGAACCCGGGTCCCTCGGGGTTCCGCCCAGGAGCTTCCCGCCGCGGGTGCGTACACGTCAAGATGGTCGACGGAAGAACTTTCGTCAGCTTGCTGCAAGTTGTTGCCGCCACCCGGGTGCCGGGGTGGAAAACCGGTTGACCCGGCGCGGACGACTTCGCGAAAGTTGCACGGTTCAGGACCGCACTTCGCGCGCTATCTCCGCATCCGTCCGGCAGGTCCGTGCATTTCCGTAATCCGCCGCTCCGACCCCAGGACATCATGACGTCCCTACGCGATCTCCCGCTGTCCGACCCCGGTGTTCCCGACGCGCGCTCGGGCTTCCGCTTCCTGCTCTGGCTGGAGGTAAGACAATGGCGCGGCCAGGTGCAGGCCGCCGCCTGGGGCACCCTGCACATGGCCGCGGTCGCGTCCTTTCCCGCCGCCGTCGGACTGGCCGTCCAGGCCGTGGTGGACCGCTCGGGAATGCGACTGGGCCTGGCCGGCGGGCTGATGCTGCTGCTCGGGCTGCTCACCGCGCTCGGCGACACGATGCTGCACCGTACGGCGGTGACCAACTGGATCAGTGTCGCGGCGCGCGTCCAGCAGTTGCTCGCGGGCAAGACCGTCGAGCTGGGCGCGGTGCTCACCCGCCGGGTGGCGGCGGGCGAAGTGGTGGCCGTCAGCACCGGCGATGTCGAGAAGATCGGCTGGTTCGTCGAGGCGCTGGCGCGCTTCACCTCTGCCCTGCTCGCCACTGTCGGGGTGGCCGTCGCCCTAGTGGTCTACCAGCCCGCGCTCGGCGTGATCGTGGCCGCGTCGGTGCCGGTGCTCGCGCTCGCGGTGCTGCCGCTGCTGCCCGCGGCGACCCGGCGCGCCGACCTCCAGCGGGAGAAGGCGGGCAAGGCCACGGAATTGGCGTCCGACACGGTGGCGGGGCTGCGGGTGCTGCGCGGCATCGGCGGCGAGGAGCTGTTCCTCGACCGCTACCGCCGCGCCTCGCAGCAGGTGCGGGCCGCCGCGGTGCACAGCGCCCGGATGTGGGCGCTGATCAGCGCGGTGCAGGTGCTGCTGCCCGGCCTGCTGCTGGTCGCCGTCGCCTGGTACGGCGCCAGGCTCGCGCTGGACGGGCGGATCTCGGTGGGCGAGCTGGTCACGGTGTACGGCTCGGTGGCCTTCCTGATGATGCCGCTGCGGAATTTCGAGGAGATCGCCATGGCCTGGTCCTTCTCCCGTCCCTCGGCCAAGCGCGCGGCCCGGGTGCTGGCGCTGCAGCGGGGGCACGAGGGCGCTGTGCCCTCCACGGCGGACGGCGCCGCGGAAGCGGAGGTGCCCGCGCTCACCGGGGAACTGCACGACCCGCTGACCGGGCTGCGCGCCACGCCCGGGCTGCTGACCGCGGTGGTGTGCGGCGACCCGGACGCGGCGGGGCGGCTGGCCGACCGGCTGGGCGGCCACAGCCCGTCGGGGACCGGCGCGGACCCCTCGGCCACACTCGGCGGCCACCGGCTGGACGCGCTGCCGCTGGCCGCCGTCAGGACCGCGGTGCTGGTCCAGGACAAGGACCCGGTGCTGCTGTCGGGCACGCTGGCCGAGCTGCTCGCGGTGCCGTCGTCCGGCCGCGTCACACCCGAAGCCGCGCTCGCCGCGGCCCAGTGCGGCGATGTGCTGGACGCGCTGGCGCAATCGCTGATCGGAACCGGGGCCGGTGGCGGGGCAGGCTCCAGCTCGGGCTCGGGTGATCCGATGCTCGCCCGGATCACCGAGCGGGGACGGTCGCTGTCCGGCGGGCAGCGGCAGCGCCTCGCGCTGGCCCGCTCGCTGGTCACCGACCCGGAGGTGCTGGTGCTCGACGAGCCGACGTCGGCGGTCGACGCCCACACCGAGGCCCGGATCGCCCGCGCGCTCGGGACGGTCAGAGCGGGCCGCACCACCGTCGTCTTCACGTCGAGCCCGCTGGTGCTCGACCGGGCCGACCGGGTGGTCTTCGTCGACGACGGCACCGCCGTCGCGGCAGGCGGCCACCACGAACTGCTGCGGACCGACCCCCGCTACCGGGCCGTCGTCACCCGCGAGGCCGACCCCGGCCCCGCCCCGGTACCGGCGCCCGTCGGCGTCCCGCGCCCCGCCGCCACGATGGAGGAATCCGCATGATCGGCGTGCGACCGCCGGACTACGATCCGGCCGCGCCGCAGCAGACCAACACCCTGCCGGTGGGCTCGCCCGCGACGGTACGGACCTATGTCCGCGAGCTGGCCCGGAGGCACCGCGGTGCCTTCATCCTGCTGGTGGCGGTGAACACGGTGGCCGTGCTGGCCTCGATGGTGGGCCCCTATCTGCTCGGCGGCCTGGTGCAGGACCTCTCGGACGGCAAGCGCGATGTCCCTCTCGGCCGGGTGGTGGCCTTCTTCCTGGCCGCGCTGGTGGTGCAGGCGTACTTCGTCCGGCTGGTGCGGCTGCGCGGGGCGGTCCTCGGTGAGCTGATGCTGGCCGATCTGCGGGAGGACTTCCTGGTCCGGGCGGTGTCGCTGCCGCCCGGGGTCCTGGAGCGCGCGGGCACCGGCGACCTGCTCTCCCGGATCACCACCGACATCGACCGGCTGGCCAACGCGATGCGCGAGGCCGTACCGGAACTGGCCATCGCCGTGGTCTGGGCGGGGCTGCTGCTGGGCGCCCTCGCGGTGACCTCGCCCCCGCTCGCGCTCTCGGTGCTGGTCGCGCTGCCGGTGCTGGTGGTCGGTGTCCGCTGGTATTTCCGGCGCGCCCCGCAGGCCTACCGCTCCGAGGCCGCCGGATACGCGGCCGTCGCCGCGGTGCTGACCGAGTCCGTCGACGCCGGCCGCACCATCGAGGCGCACGGCCTCGGCGGTCGCAGGCAGGAGCTGTCGCGGCAGCGGATCGGCCAGTGGGTGGCGTGGGAGCGCTACACGATGTGGCTGCGTACCGTCCTCTTCCCGGTGATCAACGCCACCCATGTGCTGATCCTGACCTCGGTGCTGATGATCGGCGGTGTCTTCGCGCTGAACGGGTGGGTGTCGGCGGGCGAGCTGACCACCGGCGCCCTCTACGCCCAGATGCTGGTGGACCCGGTCAACCTCATCCTGCGCTGGTACGACGAGCTGCAGGTCGCCCAGGTCTCGCTGGCCCGGCTGGTCGGGGTGCGCGAGGTCGAGGAGTCCGCGGGGGACGAGCGGATCTCGCCTGAGGGCCGCGAGGTCGCCGCCGACCAGGTGCGCTTCGGCTACCGGAAGGGCAGCGACGTCCTGCACGGCATCAGCCTCAATGTGCCGCCCGGCACCCGGCTGGCGCTGGTCGGACCGTCCGGCGCGGGCAAGTCCACCCTCGGCCGGCTGCTGGCCGGGATCTACGCGCCGCGGACCGGCGAGGTCACCCTCGGCGGGGCGGAACTGGCCCGGATGCCGGCCGAGCGGGTCCGCGAGCATGTGGCCCTGGTCAACCAGGAGCACCACGTCTTCGTCGGCACGCTCCGCGACAATCTGCAGCTGGCCCGGGCGACCGCGGTGGACGACCAGCTCTGGGAGGCGCTGCGCGCGGTGGACGCCGAGGAGTGGGCGCGGGCGCTGTCCGACGGCCTGGACACCGAGGTGGGCTCGGGCGGCTCGGTGCTCACCCCGGCGCAGGCCCAGCAGCTCGCGCTGGCCCGGCTGGTGCTCGCCGACCCGCACACCCTGGTGCTCGACGAGGCCACCTCGCTGCTCGACCCGCGGGCGGCCCGCCACCTGGAACGCTCGCTGTCCCGGGTGCTGGACGGTCGCACGGTCGTCGCCATCGCGCACCGGCTGCACACCGCGCACGACGCGGACGTGATCGCGGTGGTCGAGGACGGCCGGATCAGTGAACTGGGCAGCCATCACGAGCTGGTCGCCGCCGACGGCGCCTACGCTGCGCTCTGGCGGTCCTGGCACGGCTGACCCGTCACCGGCGGGCGCGGGCGGGCGGCGATGCCGCCGCCCGGCCGGGTCCGCCGGGCCGGAGGTCAGCCGAAGACGCCGAGGGCGCCCAGGGCGCAGCCGCCGCCGAGAACGAAGAAGATCGGGGTGAGGACCTTGATCTCCACCCAGCTCCCGGCCCGGAATCGCATGGGCCTCGGCGGGCCGATCGGATACCAGCGGCGCCGGCCGATCGGTATCGGCCACAGCACCGGGCAGCCCGACACGGTCAGGGCGTCGCCGACGCAGTGCACCAGGGAGCCCAGCACGATCGGCAGGCCGATCCACAGGTAGTGCTGGCCCGGCTGGGTGAACAGCCAGTCCTTGCCGTTGCCCGGGTCGTCCAGCACATCGGCGAGCACCCAGGCGCTGGTCGCCCCGAGCAGCCAGACCAGTACGTCGCTCGACATCCTGGCCTGCCGCCACAGCAGGCCCTCCACGGCGAGCACCATGTGGATGAAGAGGATGGTGAGCACCGCCCAGCGGCCGCCGTAGACCGCGGCCGCCGAGAATCCGGCGCCGACCATCACGGCCCACAGCCAGGTGTGGGTGAGGGTGCGGTGGCCGCCGGCCCGCCGAGGGTCGCCCTTCATGCGGGTCGCCTTGTACGTGGCGTGCGCCAGCTTGTCCACGATCTTGCACAGCGCCCGGGACAGCGGTCCGAAGGCCCGGGAGATCGTCGCCGCCTGGTGGTCCAGGTCGGGGGCGAGAGCGGCGCCCGCGCAGATCAGTGCGCCCACCACGACGGTCGGCCAGGGCATCGGATGGTCGAGGCCCGCCGCAATCGCCCCGACGCCCAGCCAGGCCGCCGCTCCGGACAGTGAGTGCGCAGGTCCCATCATGGTGCTGCTCCGTCCCCCTGATATGCCGCCCGCGGGCGGAGTTGACGCATAGTCGACGGCACACCCTATCGCCGATGATCACGGCCGCCGCCTCCGGTTCCGCCTGTGACAGCTGGGACAGGCAAGATGGAGGGGTGACCCTTATCGATCAGCTGCCGTCCGATGCCGACCCCGATGCTCTCTTCGAAGCGTTCTCGACGTGGGCGGAAGGGCAGGGCATCTCGCTCTACCCCGCCCAGGAGGAGGCGCTGATCGAAGTGGTCTCGGGTGCGAACGTGATCCTCTCCACCCCGACCGGATCCGGAAAGAGCCTGGTCGCGGCGGGTGCGCACTTCGCGGCGCTGGCCCGCGACGAGGTCACCTTCTACAGCGCCCCGATCAAGGCGCTGGTATCGGAGAAGTTCTTCGACCTCTGCAAGCTCTTCGGCACCGAGAACGTCGGGATGCTGACCGGTGACGCCTCGGTGAACCCCGACGCACCGGTGATCTGCTGCACGGCCGAGGTCCTCGCCTCGATCGCGCTGCGCGACGGGCGGGCCGCCGATGTCGGCCAGGTGGTCATGGACGAATTCCACTTCTACGCCGAGCCGGACCGCGGCTGGGCCTGGCAGATCCCGCTGCTGGAACTGCCGCAGGCGCAGTTCCTGCTGATGTCGGCGACTCTCGGTGACGTCAGCCGTTTCGAGGAGGACCTGACCCGGCGCACCGGGCGGCCCACCACGGTGGTGCGCTCGGCGACCCGTCCGGTGCCGCTGAGCTACGAATACCGCAGCACACCGCTGACCGAGACGCTGACCGAGCTGCTGGAGACCCGTCAGTCGCCGGTCTACATCGTGCACTTCACCCAGGCCGCCGCCGTCGAGCGGGCGCAGGCGCTGATGAGCATCAACATGTGCAGCCGGGCGGAGAAGGACGCGATCGCCGAGCTGATCGGCAACTTCCGCTTCACCACCACCTTCGGCCGCAACCTGTCGCGCTACGTCCGGCACGGCATCGGCGTGCACCACGCGGGGATGCTGCCCAAATACCGCCGGCTGGTGGAGAAGCTGGCGCAGGCCGGCCTGCTCAAGGTGATCTGCGGTACGGACACGCTCGGCGTGGGCGTCAATGTGCCGATCCGCACGGTGCTCTTCACCGCGCTCACCAAATACGACGGGCAGCGGGTACGGGTGCTGCGCGCCCGGGAATTCCACCAGATCGCCGGCCGCGCCGGGCGGGCCGGCTTCGACACGGCGGGCTTCGTCGAGGCGCAGGCGCCCGAGTACGTCATCGAGAACGAGAAGGCGCTCGCGAAGGCGGGCGACGACCCGAAGAAGCGCCGCAAGGTCGTGCGCAAGAAGGCGCCCGAGGGTTTTGTCGGCTGGTCCCAGGCCACCTTCGAGAAGCTGATCGCCGCGGACCCGGAACCGCTCACCTCGCGCTTCCGGGTCACCCACGCCATGCTGCTGTCGGTGATCGCCCGGCCGGGCAACGCCTTCGACGCGATGCGCAGCCTGCTGGAGGACAACCACGAGGACCGCCGCGCGCAACTGCGGCACATCCGCCGGGCCATCGCCATCTACCGTTCGCTGCTGGCCGGCGGTGTGGTGGAACGGCTCGCCGAGCCGGACGCGGAGGGCAGGATCGTCCGGCTGACCGTCGACCTGCAGCAGGACTTCGCGCTGAACCAGCCGCTGTCCACTTTCGCGCTGGCCTCCTTCGAACTGCTCGACCCGGAGTCCCCCTCCTACGCCCTGGACATGGTGTCGGTGGTGGAGTCGACGCTGGACGACCCGCGGCAGATCCTGGCGGCCCAGCAGAACAAGGCCAGGGGCGATGCGGTGGCCGCGATGAAGGCCGACGGCGTGGAGTACGAGGAGCGCATGGAGCGCTTGCAGGACGTGTCGTACCCCAAGCCGATGGAGGAGATCCTCCTGCACGCCTACGGCGTGTACCGCAAGAGCCACCCGTGGGTCGGTGATCATCCGCTGTCCCCCAAATCAGTGGTGCGCGACATGTACGAGCGCGCGATGACGTTCTCCGAATTCACCTCGTACTACGAGCTGGCCAGGACCGAGGGCATCGTGCTGCGCTATCTGGCCGGTGCCTACAAGGCGCTGGAGCACACCGTGCCCGACGACCTCAAGTCCGAGGACTTCCAGGATCTGACCGCCTGGCTCGGTGAGCTGGTCCGGCAGGTCGACTCCAGCCTGCTGGACGAGTGGGAGCAGTTGGCCAACCCGGAGGTGGAGAGCGCCGAGGAGGCCGCGGAGCGGGCCGACCAGGTCAAGCCGGTCACCGCGAACGCCCGCGCCTTCCGGGTGCTGGTCCGCAACGCGCTCTTCCGCCGGGTGGAGCTTGCCGCGCTGGAGAAATACCACCAGCTCGGCGAACTCGACGCGGAGTCCGGCTGGGACGCGGACACCTGGGCGGACGCGATGGACGCCTACTGGGACGAATACGACGACCTGGGCACCGGCCCCGACGCCCGCGGGCCGAAGCTGCTCATGATCGAGGAGCAGCCGGAACACGGGCTGTGGCGCGTGCGCCAGACCTTCGCCGATCCCAACGGCGACCACGGCTGGGGCATCTCGGCCGAGGTGGACCTGGCCGCCTCCGACGAGGAGGGCCGGGCGGTGATCAGGCTCACCGGTGTCGGCGAGCTGTAGGGGCACGCACCCGGGAGCCGTGCCGCGCCCCGGCCGTCCACGCGCCGGGCCGGACCGCGCCGCACCGGCCGGACCGCGCCGCACCGGCCGGACCGGGCCGCACCACGCCGGAACCGCCGGACCGGGCGGGCCGCCGTCAGCCGTCGGCGACCTGCCTACGGCTCCGCAGCAGCCTGCGCAGACTCCGCCGCGGCCGGTCCCCGATCGGTCCGAGTGCGGGCGGCCGCCGCCGGGGCAGGGGCCGCGGCACCGGGTCCCGGTCGCGCGCCCGGCTCAGGGCGTCGGCCAGCGCGACCAGGCCGAGCGCGATCTCGTCCGGGTGGTCCGCGGCGGTGAGCCGTCTGATCAGGGCGGCATCGGCCAGTGGCCCGGGCCGGCCGGGCGGCAGCGCCGCGCGGATCCTGCGCAGCCGGGCGCGCTCGGACGGATCGGGCACCGCCGAGTCGGTGATCTCGGGGCCGAGGAGCGCGGCCCACACCGCGGCCTCGTCCCACGCTCCTGGCGCGTCCCTGACCAGTTGGGCGACCCGGCGCGACCGCCAGCCGCGCGGCCGCTGGTCCTCGCCGTCGGCGGCGCATTCACGCACCGCCGCGGGCAGCCGGCCGGCCAGCAGTGCGGGACTGCCCGCCGCGAACTCCTTCAGCTCGGCGGCGAGATAGAGCCAGACCACAGCGCGGTAGCGGTTGACGTACCAGCGCACCGGCCGGACGCAGCCGGCCCTCGTCAGCCGGAGCAGCCGCTCACGGCTGATCCCCAGCAGCTCGGCGCCCTCGGTGGTGTTGACCAGCTGGATCCGCTCCAGCAGGGCCTTAATCCCGCCCTCGGCGTCCCGCACTCTGGCGATCTCCGGCTCGGGCACTCGCGGTTTGTCCGTGCCGCCGCCGACGGTGGCGATCTCGCCGAGCAGCAGCGCCAATTCGAAGTCCGAGAAATCCAGGCCCAATTCCTCGCGCGCCCGGTTGAGGGTGAGCGTCCGCCGCCCGCCGGGGTCCGCTCCGCGAGCCGCTCCGACCGTGCCCGTCCCTGCTGCGCCGACTGTCTCGACCTCGCCGGCCGGTCCAACCGCCCCAACGCTTCCGGCTGTCTTCGTCGTCATCACTGTCATCACTCCCCGTACGAGCCAACTACTGACAGTGACGACTCTAGCTCGTTCGACGAACACGCGTTCCAGGCCTGTGGATAACTCACGTCTTCGCAGCTCAACGCACGCGACAGCCACTCGGAGACGGCCGAACGCCCGGTCCCGCCACGCGGGTCCGGGAAAGGAGGGGTCAGTAAATCGAACCCGGGTTGCGGGCGGCGACGCCCAGATGCTCCCCGACCCGGTGCACCAGCAGCGTCATCTCGTAGGCGACCCGGCCGACATCGGCCTCCATGCCGCTGAGGACCGACAGGCAGCTGCCGTCGCCCGCCGCGGTCACGAAGAGGTAGCCCTCGTCGAACTCGACCATGGTCTGCCGCACTCCGCCGGTGCCGAACTGGCGGCCGGCCCCCTTGGCGAGGCTGTGGAAGCCCGACGAGACTGCGGCCAGGTGCTCGGCCGCCGGGCGGTCGAGCCCGCCGCTGACCCCCGTGACCAGACCGTCGTTGGACAGGACGAGTGCGTGCTGCACGTGCGGCACACGCTGCGTCAGATCATCGAGCAGCCACGCGAGCCTGTTGCTCACCGTCATCGCCCTGCCTCCCGTCTCCCCCTGCCCTAGAGCCTGTCGCGCCGGGCGCTCTTCGGCAACCCCGCCTCGGCGCGCCGCGGCGATCGAATCTCCGGGCGGCGGCGGGGACCGGCGGTATTCAGCCGCCGCGGGGCGCGTACATGATGACACCCACTCCCACCAGGCAGATCACCGCTCCGGTGATGTCGAAGCGGTCCGGGCGGTAACCGTCGGCGACCATGCCCCACAAAAGGGAGCCCGCCACGAAGACACCGCCGTAGGCGGCCAGGATGCGGCCGAATTCGGCGTCCGGCTGGCGGGTCGCGACGAATCCGTAGAGGCCCAGGGCCACAACGCCCGCGCCCATCCAGCCGATGCCGCGGTGCTCGCGCACCCCCTGCCAGATCAGCCAGGCGCCGCCGATCTCCAGGACGGCGGCGAGCACGAAGAGCGCGAGGGAACGCAGGGTGAGCATGCCACCATGATGCATGGCCAGTATCGGAAGCGAACGGGAGCGGGTGCGGGTCTTCTTCGCGGAGCGTGCCGTGGGCTGGGAGACGCGGTATCCCGACGACACGCCCGCCTACACGGCCGCGGTCGCCGCGCTGGAACCGCCGCCGGGCGGCCGGGCACTGGACGCCGGGTGCGGCACCGCGCGGGCGCTGCCACTGCTGCGGGCGGCCGTCGGCCCGGCGGGAGATGTGGTGGGCCTGGACCTGACGCCGGAGATGCTGCGCGAGGCCGCCGTTCTCGGGCGGCGCGCCGACGGGGCGCTGATCGAGGCGGACAGCGCGCAACTGCCTTTGCGTGCCGGGGCTTTCGACGCCGTTCTCGCGGCGGGGCTGGTGCACCATCTGCCGGATCCCGCGGCGGGGCTGCGGGAATTGGCCAGGGTGACCCGGCCGGGCGGCCGGCTGGCGCTCTTCCACCCGCTGGGGCGGGCCGCGCTGGCCGCTCGCCGCGGCCACGCCCTGCGCGCCGACGACATCAGGGCCGAGCGGCAGCTCCGCCCGCTGCTGTCCGCGACGGGGTGGGAGCTGTCGCTGCTGGACGACTCCGAGGAGCGCTATCTCGCGGTCGCGGTCAGGCAGCGGAACTGATCGCCGCCGCATAGGCCCGCGGATTGTCGAACATGATGCAGTGCCCGGCGCCTGGCACCGCGATCACCCGGACACCGGACGCGGCGAGGCAACCACCTCCGTGCCGCGCACTGCGGCGGCGTCCAGGACCGCCGCCAGTGCGTCGGCGTGCTCCTCCAGGGTGTAGCCGAAGTCGGCGGGGCGGTCGGAGATGCCGAAGCCGGGCAGGTCGACGTAGAGCGTGCGCCGCCCGGCGAGTTCCGGATACGCCGACAGGTGCGCCGTGTACGGGCCCGAAGCCGCGCCCAGCCCGTGCACATGGACGCGGGCCGGGCCCTCGCCCTCCGCCTCGGTCCATCGGATGTACGCGCCCGCGGGGCCGAATCCCGTCTGCCGCATCACTGCCGCCTTCCCTGCCGGTGCCGTGCCGTCACGACCTCCGGACTATACATCGGTGACGATGTACAGCCGCAGCGTGGCAGAATGACCCGATGCTGGAACTCTCGATCCTCGGCTTCCTCCACGAGACCCCGCTGCACGGCTATGAGCTGCGTAAACGCGTGGCCGCACTGACCGGGCACGTGAAGCCGATCGCGGAGAGCACGCTCTACCCGGCGATCAAGCGGCTGGAGAAGGCGGGCTGGCTGCGGCGCGACACGCAGCCCGGCGCAGTGGCCGCGCCGCGGCATGTACTCAGCCTGACGCCGGCCGGGCGGGCGGAGCTGATGCGGCGGCTCGCCGAGCCGGACGCGCTGGACATCAGCAACGAGAACCGCTGGTTCGGGGTGCTCGCCTTCCTGCGGCACCTCGGCGACCCCGCCGCGCAGGCCGTGGTGCTGCGCCGCCGGCTGGCCTTCCTGGAGGAGCCGTCGAGCTTCTTCTACGCCGACGACCGCCCGGTGAGCGCGGAAGAGATCGACGACCCCTTCCGGCAGGGCGTACTGACCATCGCCCGGGCGACCACCCGGGCCGAACTGGGCTGGCTGCGGACGACCCTGGCGGGGCTCGACGCCGCAGTATGAGCCGCCTCGCTGTTCCGGCGCCGGGGCGACAGGCACAGCGGCGCCCGCCACGTGCGGCAACTGCGCGGGCACCTCGCGAGGTGCGGGCGTCATGACCTCTCGACGCGGACGTTACCGGCTGGTTAAGGTGCGCGGACCGGAACGAGAGGGAGGGCGTCACATGGCCGCGGCCGACCGTACGGGGGACGACGACGAGCTGTACGTGCTGACGGCCGCGATGCTGACGCCCGAGCGCTTTCCCGGCGTGCTGGGCGACGACTATCCCGCCGCCTGCGCGCACCTGGGCCTCGACCCGCTGCCCGACGGCTACGGCCTGATGTTCGGCCAGGACGGCGGCGGGGCGCGCTGGACGGTCGCGACCACCGACGCCGCCATGGTCGCGTGTGCGCTCGCCGCCTGGGACTGCGGGCTGGAATACGCGCTCTCCCCCGACGACAGCACCCTGGCCGCGTCCTTGCCCGGCTGGCCGCTGCCGGTCGCCGTGTCGGTGCCCGGTGTCCCCGCGCCGCACGACCCGGCCGGCCAGGAGGCGGGACCCGCGCTCGCACCGCCCGACGTCTCGGTGTGGGGACCGCCGCAGCGGCGGCTCGGCGCCGACGAGATCGCGGTCCGCTGGCACGAGTGGCGCGACCAGTTGATACCGCCCGCCGGGCCGGAAGCGGAATCCGGGGCGGAGGCGGACCCGCCGCAGGAGGCGGAGCCGACAGCGGGGCAGGAAGCGGGGCAGGAAGCGGGCCAGGAATCCGCGGCGGAAAAGGCGGCTCCCCCGGTCTCCCACGACGGTGTGCGCCGCGCACTGCAAGGCGCCGAGGAATACCTCCGCACGCCCCCGCCGCCCGGCCGGGTACGCACCACCGCGGGCACCCTGCGGGCCGACGGGCCGGGCTGGAGCCTGGTCGCCAGGACCGACGACGTGGCCTTCGTCCTGCTCGACGAGGCCCCGGGCGAGGTGCTGCCCGTCGGCCGCGGTCCGTCACTCCCGCCGCTGCTCGAAGCCCTCGGGAAGCTGGCGTCGGTGACGCCCTGACGCCGGTACAGCCTCGCAGGGCCGTACCGGCGCACTCAGCCGCGCGCGCGGAGCCGCCGCACGGACGGGCCCCGGGTCAGTCCGCCGCGATGTCCGCGGCCACCGCGTCGGCCGCCTTGCGGGCCGCCACCAGCACCGGGTCCCAGACCGGGGAGAAGGGCGGCGCATAGCCGAGGTCGAGGCCGACCATCTGCTCGACGGTCATGCCCGCGGTCAGGGCGACCGCCCCGACGTCGACCCGCTTCGCCGCGCCCTCGCCGCCGACGATCTGCACGCCGAGCAGCCGCCCGGTGCGGCGCTCCGCGAGCATCTTGACCGTCATCGGGTCGGCGTCCGGGTAGTAACCCGCACGGCCGGTGGACTCGATGACCGCGGTCACGTAGCGCAGCCCCGCCGCGCGGGCCTGCGACTCCTTGAGGCCGGTGCGGGCGATCTCCACGTCGCACACCTTGCTGACGGCGGTGCCGACCACGCCGGGGAAGGTGGCGTAGCCGCCGCCGATGTTGGTGCCGATGATCCGGCCGTGCTTGTTGGCGTGGGTGCCGAGCGCGATGTGCTGGAGCGCGCCGGAGACCAGGTTGAGCACTTCGACGCAGTCGCCGCCCGCCCAGACCCGCTCGGTGCCGCGCACCCGCATGGCGCGGTCGGTGAGCAGACCGCCGTGTGCGCCGAGCGGCAGCCCGGCCGCGGCGGCCAGGCCGGTCTCCGGGCGTACGCCCAGGCCCAGTATCACCAGGTCGGCGGGGTGTTCCGCGTCGTCGGTGGCCACCGCGCGGACCCGGCCGTCGTCGCCGGTGAGCACCGCGCGGACCGGGGCGCCGGAGACCACCAGCACCCCGAGGCATTCGAGGGCCTCGCGCACCAGCCGTCCCATGTCCGGGTCGAGGGTCGTCATCGGCTGGTCGTTCCGGTCGATCAGCGTCACGTCGAGACCGCGTCGCAGCATCGCCTCGGCCATTTCCACGCCGATGTATCCGCCGCCCACCACCACGGCGCGGCGTACTTCCGCGCGGTCCAGGCCGCGCAGGACGGCCTCGCCGTCGTCCAGGGTCTGTACCCCGTAGACGCCGGGGGCGTCGATGCCGGGCACCGGCGGGCGTACCGGCACCGCGCCGGTGGCGATGACCAGCTGGTCGTAGCCGGTCCAGGCCTCGCGGCCGCCGGTGTCCCGGCTGCGGACCCGGCCGCCCTCCAGGTCGATCCCGGTGACCTCGGTGCCCAGCCGCAGATCGATGTCGCGCGACCGGTGCTCGGCCGCGGTCCTGGCGACCAGCGCGTCGGGGCCGTCCACGGCGCCCCCGATCCAGTACGGAATGCCGCAGGCGGAGTACGAGGTGTGGTGCCCGCGTTCGAAGGCGACGATCTCCAGGTCGCCGGCTGCCCGGCGGCGACGCGCCTGGGACGCGGCCGACATGCCCGCCGCGTCGCCGCCGATGACCACCAGACGCTCCGTCATGTCCCGTGCCACTCCTCTACGACCGGTGGGATCGGATGCAACCGGCGCACCCATACCGCACCCTACGTGGGGCGGAGCACCGGGCTCGTACGCACCTCTTTACGTCACTCACATGTCCCAGTAACCTCACGAAGGTTCTTGCAGCAACTTGCGCAAGATATCCGGCCGTTCGTTCCGTGGCGCGCGGAAAGGCGGCATCCCAGACACCGGCCGCCTGTGCGGCCCCGTCCGAGGAGCCCGACGTGAAAGCCCTTTCGCGCCATCACCGCAGAACCAGGCCAGGCCCGCTGGCGGCGATACTCGCCGTCGTCGCCGGGCTGCTGGCCGCCCTGCTCCCCGCCCTGTCCACCGGCGCGGCCCCCGCGGCCGCCGCCACGGGTGGCAGCACCGCCACCGTCTACTACTCCACCACGTCGTCCAACTGGTCTGCCTACGACCTGCACTGGGCGCCGGACGGCGGCAGCTGGACCACCGTGCCGGGCGTCGCCATGGACGCGGCGTGCACCGGCTGGGTGAAGAAGACCGTCGACCTGGGCACCGCCACCGGGTGGCAGGCCACCTTCAACAACGGCCAGGGCACCTGGGACAACAACGGCGGCAAGAACTACGCCCTGGGCACCGGCACCATCACCGTCAAGGACGGCGCCATCGCGCACAGCGACCCGTGCGCGGGCGGCGCCACCGATCCGCCGCCGGCCACCTCGGCGACGGTCTTCTACTCCACCGCCACCGTCGGCTGGACGACCGTCAACCTGCACTACGCGCCGACCGGCAAGGCCTGGACGACGGTCCCGGGCGTCGGCATGGCGGCGGCCTGCACCGGCTGGGTGAAGAAGACCGTCGACCTCCAGGGCGCGGCCGGCCTGGCCGCCACCTTCAACAACGGGAACGGCACCTGGGACAACAACAACGGCGCGAACTACGCGCTCTCCTCGGGTGTCAGCACCGTCAAGGACACCAAGGTCACCGCCCACGCCGCCGACCCCTGTGCGGCCGTAATCCCCGACACCACGCCGCCCACCGTGCCGAGCGCGGTGAAGGCCACCGCCACCGACACCTCCGTGGTGCTGACCTGGAACCCGTCCACCGACGACACAGGGGTGACGGGTTACCGGGTGACCCGCAGCGGCGGCACCAAGGGCAGCGTGGTGACCAGCGTCGGCTCCACGGTCTTCTCGGAGACCGGCCTGGAGGCTGCGACCGTCTACACCTACACCGTCGTGGCCCTGGACGCGGCGGGCAACGCCTCGGCCGCGTCCGCGGCGGCGAGCGCCACCACCGGGCACGCCCCGCCGCCCGCCACCGCCGGCCAGATGATCGGCACCGACCCGCGCAAGGACCCGATCTACTTCGTGCTGACCGCCCGCTTCTACGACGGCGACACCAGCAACGACCGCGGCGGCAACCAGGACGTGGCGTCCGGCAACGCGGCGAACAACGACCCCATGTTCCGCGGCGACTTCAAGGGACTGGTGCAGAAGCTCGACTACGTCAAGGCGCTCGGCTTCTCCGCGATCTGGATCACCCCGGTGGTGCTGAACCGCAGCGACTACGACTACCACGGCTACCACGGCTGGGACTTCTACCGGGTGGACCCGCGCCTGGAGTCGGCGGGGGCGTCGTACCAGGACCTGATCAACGCGGCCCACGCCAAGGGCATCAAGATCTACCAGGACGTGGTCTACAACCACAGCTCCCGGTGGGGCGCCAAGGGGCTGTACGTGCCCACCGTCTACGGCGTCAGGGACTCCCAGTGGTCGTGGTACTACGACCAGAAGGAGGACGGCTTCGAATACGACGGTCTGACGATCGACTCCAAGACCGGCAAGTCGTACTACAACGGCGACCTGTGGTCGACCGCGGAGCCGCCCGGCAACACCTGCCTGAACTGGGGCAAGCCCACCGGGCAGAAAAGCCCCGAGGGCTACACGCTCTACAACTGCCAGTGGCCGAACCCCACCTCGGGGATGTTCCCCGCGAAGTACTACCACCAGTGCTGGATCGGCAACTGGGAGGGCGAGGACTCGCGGTCGTGCTGGCTCGCCGACGACCTCGCCGACTTCAACACCGAGAATCCCGAGGTGCAGAACTATCTGATCGGCGCCTACAACAAATACATCGACATGGGCGTCGACGGTTTCCGCGTCGACACCGCGGTGCACATCCCGCGGGTCACCTGGAACCGCCGCTTCCTGCCCGCGCTCCAGCAGCGGGTGCTCCAGGACTGGGGCCAGGACAAGGCGCAGAATTTCTTTGTCTTCGGCGAGGTCGGCGCCTTCGTCAACGACAAGTGGAACCGCGGGTCGGTCAACCACTCGGCGCAGTTCTACACCTGGAAGGAGCGCAAGGAATACAGCCCGGACGACACGACCGCGGCCATCGAGCAGTACAACTACGAGGAGCAGCTGGGCACCGGCAACCAGCCGACGTCCGCCAACGCCTTCCTCGAGGGCAACGCCTATCACACCCCGGACCACAGCAAATTCTCCGGGATGAACATCATCGACATGCGCATGCACATGAATTTCGGTGACGCGCACAACGCCTTCAACAACGGCAAGGACTCCGACGACTCGACGAACGACGCCACCTACAACGTCGTCTACGTCGACAGCCACGACTACGGCCCCAACAAGTCGTCGGTGCGCTACAACGGCGGGCAGGACGCCTGGGCCGAGAACATGGCGCTGATGTGGACCTTCCGCGGCATTCCGACGCTCTACTACGGCTCCGAGATCCAGTTCCAGGCCGGCAAGACCATCGACTGCGGGCCGAGCTGCCCGCTGGCGACCACCGGCCGCGCCTATTACGGCGACCATGTGGAGGGCACGGTCACGGCGTCGGACTTCGGAACCGTCGCCAGTGCGTCGGGGCCGGTGGCCACCACTCTTGCGCAGCCGCTGGTCAAACATCTGCAGCGGCTGAACCAGATCCGGCGGGCGATCCCCGCGCTGCAGATGGGCCAGTACAGCACCGACGGCGTCAGCGGCGGCGGGATGTCCTTCAAACGCCGCTACACCGACACCGCGTCGGGGGTGGACAGCTTCGCCCTGGTGACGGTGACGGACGCCGCGTCCTTCACCGGCATTCCGAACGGCCGCTATGTGGACGCCGTCAGCGGTGACGTGCGGACCGTCACCGACGGCACGCTGTCCCTTGCCGCGCCCGGCAAGGGCGACATGCGGGTCTATGTGCTCGACCTCGGCGGCAGGAACGCCGCGCCGGGGAAGATCGGCACGGACGGCCCCTACCTCAAGTAGCCCGGATCCGCGCCTGCCCGGGCCTCCGGTCACACGGAGGCCCGGGCGGGCGTGCCCGCCCGGGCCGGTGGTCCGTCCGGACCGGTCAGACGGTCTCGGCCGGCGTCGGGCAGATTCAGACTTTTTCCAGCGGGCGGTGCGGGGGCGCCGGCAGCTCGACGGCGATCGGGTCGCCGGGGCGCAGCGTGCCGGGGGCCAGCACGATGCCCATGACGCCGGCCTTGCGGACCACCGCGCCCGACTCGTCCCGGCCGATGACCTGCTTGAGCAGGCCGGCCCGGAAGCGGTCGATCTGGCGGCAGGGATTGCGCAGCCCGGTGATCTCCACGACGGCCTCGGGCCCGAGGCGCAGCCGGGTGCCGGCCGGCAGGCCGAGCAGGTCGATGCCCCGGGTCGTGACGTTCTCGCCCAGGTCGCCGGGGGTCACCGCGTAGCCCGCGGCGCGCAGCTCGTCGAACAGCTCGGCGTGGATCAGATGGACCTGCCGGAGGTTGGGCTGCGCCGGGTCCTGGGCGATACGGGACAGGTGCTGGACGGTGACGCCGAGGTGCGCGTCACCCTCCACGCCCAGACCGGCGAGCAGCCGGATGCTGGATCGGTTGGGCTTGCTGAATCGATGGTCCGTGTCGGTGCTGACCGCGATGACGGTGGCATGACTCATCGGATGGTCTTCCCCTCGATCGGATGCCCTGACCCGATGATTCACCCTACCGGGGAAAGAACCAGGTCAACGACCGATCTGCCGTCGGCTCACCCGGCGCAGCCTGCGCCGCTGCGAGGAGTCGAGGGCCAGATATCCCGCGACCGGGATACCGATGATGATCAGGAAGAACAGCCACAGCGGAATCCAGTGCAGCAGGATCAGCCCGAGGATGACGCCGCCGATGGCGACCTTCGTACGATTCGACATTTTCCCGCCTCCGTCCGCGGCATCCGGCGGCCGGACGCCGCGCCCTCTTCCCTTACCGCCTACCCATCAGAACGCACCGCAGACCGTCGTGGTTCCCCCGGCTCACCTGCCGCCGGTCAGGCCCGCCCGGCGCAGGGCGTCGGCCATCGCGCCGCCCGCCGCCTGGGGTGCGGAGCCGCCGCCGCGCCGGTCGCCCTGGCCCTGCCTGCCGCCCTGCCGCGGCGCCTTGCCGCGGCGCTCACCGCCGCCGCCACCGCTGCCATTGCCGCCGCCGCCATTGCCGCCACCGCCGGCCGGACCGGACGCCTTGGCCTCGTCGTCCAGCCGCAGCGTCAGCGAGATCCGCTTGCGCGGCAGGTCGACGTCGAGCACCTTGACCCGCACGATGTCGCCCGGCTTGACCACCTCCCGCGGATCCGACACATAGCTGCGGGACAGCGCCGACACATGGACCAGGCCGTCCTGGTGGACGCCGACGTCCACGAACGCGCCGAAGGCCGCCACATTGGTGACCACGCCCTCCAGCAGCATCCCGGGCCGGAGGTCCTTCATCTCCTCCACGCCCTCCTTGAAGGTCGCGGTCTTGAACGCGGGCCGCGGGTCGCGGCCGGGCTTCTCCAGCTCGGCGAGGATGTCGGTGACGGTCGGCAGGCCGAAGGAGTCGTCCACGAAGTCCTGCGGGCGCAATGTGCGCAGGACCGTGCCGTTGCCGATCAGCTCGGCGATGCCGGTGCCCGCGGTCGTACCGATCCTGCGGACCACCGGGTACGCCTCGGGGTGCACCGCGGAGGCGTCCAGCGGGTCGTCGCCGCCGAGGATGCGCAGGAAGCCCGCGCACTGCTCGTACGCCTTGGGGCCGAGCCTGGCGACGCCCTTGAGGTCCTTGCGGGTACGGAAGGGGCCGTTGGCGTCGCGATGGGTGACGATGTTGGCGGCCAGGCCCTCGGTGATGCCCGAGACCCGGCGCAGCAGCGGCACCGACGCGGTGTTGACGTCGACCCCGACGCCGTTGACGCAGTCCTCGACGACCGCGTCGAGGGAGCGGGACAGCTTCACCTCGGACAGGTCGTGCTGGTACTGGCCGACCCCGATGGACCGCGGGTCGATCTTGACCAGTTCCGCCAGCGGGTCCTGGAGCCGGCGGGCGATGGACACCGCGCCGCGCAGCGACACGTCCAGCTCGGGAAGCTCGGCGGAGGCATAGGCGGAGGCGGAGTAGACCGAGGCGCCGGCCTCCGACACCACGGCCTTGGTCAGGTTCAGCTCGGGGTGCGCCGTGATCAGTTCGGCGGCGAGCTTGTCGGTCTCCCGTGACGCGGTGCCGTTGCCGATCGCGATCAGGTCCACCCGGTGGGCCGCGGCGAGGCGGGCCAGTGTCGCCAGGGACTCGTCCCAGCGGTTGCGCGGCACATGCGGGTAGATCGTGTCGGTGGCGACCACCTTGCCGGTGGCGTCGACCACGGCGACCTTGACGCCGGTGCGCAGGCCCGGGTCGAGGCCCATGGTGGACCGGGTGCCGGCAGGCGCGGCCAGCAGCAGGTCGCGCAGATTCGCGGCGAAGACCCGTACCGCCTCGTCCTCCGCCTCCTGGCGCAGCCGGACCCGGAGATCAAGGCTGAGCCGGACCAGGAAACGGGTGCGCCAGGCCCAGCGGACCGTGTCGCCGAGCCATTTGTCGGCCGGGCGGCCGCGGTCGGTGATGCCGAACTGCTGGGCGATGCGGCGCTCGAAGCTCGTCGGGCCCTCGGCGGGCTCCTCGGGCTCCAGCGTCAGGTCGAGGATTTCCTCCTTCTCGCCGCGCAGCATCGCCAGCACCCGGTGCGAGGGCAGCTTGGTGAAGGGTTCGGCGAAGTCGAAGTAGTCGGCGAATTTCGCGCCGGCCTCCTCCTTGCCCTCGCGCACCTTCGCCATCAGCCGGCCGCGGCTCCACATCCGGGTGCGCAGCTCGCCGACCAGGTCGGCGTCCTCCGAGAAGCGCTCGGTGAGGATGGCCCGCGCGCCGTCGAGGGCTGCTGCCGCGTCCTCCACCCCGTTGTCGGCGGACACATACGGCGCCGCGGCGGTCTGCGGGTCCAGCGCCGGGTCGGCGAGCAGGCCGTCGGCGAGCGGTTCGAGGCCGGCCTCCCGGGCGATCTGCGCCTTGGTGCGCCGCTTGGGCTTGTACGGCAGGTAGATGTCCTCCAGGCGCGCCTTGGAGTCCGCCGCCATGATCTGCGCCTTGAGCGCGTCGTCGAGCTTGCCCTGCGCCTCGATGGACTCCAGGACGGCCGCCCGCCGCTCGTCCAGCTCCCGCAGATAGCGCAGCCGCTCCTCCAGATTGCGCAGCTGCTCGTCGTCGAGGGTGCCGGTGGCCTCCTTGCGGTAGCGCGCGATGAACGGCACGGTGGCCCCGCCGTCGAGCAGATCGACGGCCGCCCGCACCTGACCTTCGCGTACGCCCAACTCCTCGGCGATCCTGCGTTCGACCGAAACGTTGCCGCTGATGATGCCGCTCCTCAGGCCCGGGCCAAGACGCGTGACGCTTGGCGGTTGTCAGCATCGTAGACGCCGCCGGTGGCCGTACCGGCTCGACGGGCCGCCGGGGGCGCCGCCGCCCGTGTGCGGCCGGTCAGGCGAGCGTCTTCTCGAACCAGTGGTCGGCGTACGGGCTGTCGTTGTACCGCTCGATCTCGCGGTAGCCGTGCCGGGCGTAGAGCGCGCGGGCCTCGACCAGGTCCGCGCGTGTGTCGAGGCGGACCGCCCGGGCGCCGAAGGTGCCGCGGGCGAGGCCCTCCGCCAGCTCGATCAGGCTGCCGGCCACGCCGCGCCCGCGGGCCTCGGGGACGACGAACATCCGGGTCAGCTCCACCGTGCCGGCGTCCAGCGCCCGCACTCCCAGGCAGCCCACCGCGGCGCCGCCGATCCTGGCGACGGCGAAGATGCCGGTGGGCAGCGCCAGGTCGTCGCTCGGCTCCTGCGCGATCACCGCGGAGACTTCGGCGTCATCGGTCGGCCGCCCGTAGTAACGAATGATCAGCTCCGTGTAATACCGGCGTATCAGCGTTACCGCGTCGGGGTGCGACACTGGCAGGGGCGCGGTCGTCCAGTCGGCCGTGCAGAGATCGTCCGTGGTCATGCGGTCCATCCTGGCAGCGGTCAGGTGGGGATATCCCCCGGTTTTCCGGGGGTCTGGCACCCCGGGAAACCGGGTGATGGCGCCATGGTCCGCGGCGGGCGGTGGTTCGTAGCGTCGCAGTACGGCCCGGCCGGGCCGTCATTGCCGGACACCGCCCGTCACCGAGGAGCGCCCATGGCGACCGTCCTGAGTACCGTCGACCCTCCCGAGAAGGCCCCGGACAGCGGGTCGAGCGGGACAAGCGAATTCACCCCGCTGCTGTGCGCGGTGCGGGAAGCCGGGCTGCTGCGGCGGCGCCGGGGGCACTACGTGATGTCGATCGCGGTGAATCTGCTGGCACTCGCCGCGGTGTGGGCGGCCGTGGTGCTGGTCGGCGGCACCGGGTCGTGGTGGGTGCTGGCCCTGACGGTGCCCGCCGCGGTCCTGTCGGCGCGCAGCGGCTTCGTCGGGCACGACGCCGGGCACCAGCAGATAGCGGCGGGCCGCAGGACGAACCGGGTCATCGCCCTCTTCCACGGCAATCTGCTGCTGGGCATGGGCGCGGGCTGGTGGGCGGACAAGCACAACCGGCACCACGCGAACCCCAACCATGTCGGCAAAGACCCCGATGTGGAGGTGGGCGCGCTGGTGTGGACCCGGGCGCAGGCCGTCGAAAGGCGGGGCTTCGCGCGCTTCCTGACCCGTCATCAGGCACGGCTGTTCTTCCCGATGCTGCTGCTGGAAGGGCTGGCGCTGAAGGTGGCCAGCTTCCAGGACCTGCGCCGGCTGGACCGCAAGGGGCGGCTGATCGAGGGCTCGCTGCTGGTGGCGCATCTGGCGGGCTATGCCGCGCTGCTGCTGATCGCGCTGCCGCTGCCGCAGGCCATCGCCTTCGCCGCGCTGCACCACGCGCTGTTCGGCCTGCACCTGGGCTGCGCCTTCGCGCCGAACCACAAGGGCATGGAGATGCCGGAGGAGGGCGCGCGCTGGGGGCACCTGCGGCGCCAGGTGCTGACGTCGCGCAATGTGCGTGGCAATCCGGTGGTCGACTTCTTCCTGGGCGGTCTGAACTACCAGATCGAGCATCACCTCTTCCCGAGCCTGCCGCGCCCGAATCTGCCGCTGGCGCGTCCGCTGGTGCGCGCCCATTGCGCGCGGATCGGCGTCAGGTACACCGAGACCGGGCTGTTCGACTCCTATGCGCAGGCGCTGGGCCATATGCACGCGGTCGGGGCGCCGTTGCGCTGAGCGCCGCGGGACCTGGCGCACCGTCACAGCCGGGCGGGCTTGGCGGTCCCGTAGAGCCAGGTCGCGAACAGCGGCTTGAGGTCACGGGTGGTCAGCCCGGCGCAATAGGCGGTGAATTCGGCGGTGGAGGCATTGCCGTGGAGATGGGCGGCGGGCCAGCCGCGCAGCAGCGTCGCGAAGGCGGTGTCGCCGAGCGCCCGGTGCAGTTCGTGGAGGACCAGCGCGCCGCGGTTGTAGACGGGCGGTGCGGAGACGTCGGCGGCCGTGGGCGGCGCGGCGGGCGGGAAGGCCCAGGTGCCGGGGTCGGCGAAGGCGGTGGCGGCGCTGCGGGAGACCGGGACGCCGCCGTCGTGATCCTGCCACAGCCAGGTCGCGTAGGTCGCGAACCCCTCGTTGAGCCACATGTCCTGCCAGCTGCTCGGGGTGACGGAGTCCCCGAACCACTGGTGGGACAGTTCGTGCACCAGTGTCGGTACGGCGACGGCGGGCCCGCTGCCGTCGCCGGGGAAGACCGGCCGGTTCTGGGTCTCCAGCGCGTAGCCGACCTGGCCGGACGGCAGGTGGTCCACGACGGCGCCCGCCGAGCCGAAGGGAAAGGGGCCGAAAAGGCCGGCCTCCCAGTCCAGGATCTCCGGCAGGCGGCTCAGCGCGGCGGCGGTCTGCCGGTCGTCCGAGCGCGGGTCGACGGCGGTGTAGAGCGCGATGCCGCCGGGGGTGCGGGAGCGGGTGACGGTGTAGTGGCCGATGCCCACGGTGGCCAGATACGTCGCCATGGGCGCGGTGCTGCGCCAGTGGAAGGACGTACGGCCCGCGGCGGTACGGGTGCCGGCCGGCTCGCCGTTGGACACCACGCTCAGGCCCGTGGGCACCGACATGGTGACGTCGAAGGCCGCCTTGTCCGAGGGGTGGTCGTTGCCGGGGAACCACGCCATCGAGCCGACGGGCTCGCCGAGCGCCAGGGCGCCGTCGTCGGTGCGGAACCAGCCCTCGTGCGACCCGTCCGGGTCGGTGAGCAGCCGGGGCACACCGGCGTAGGCCACCGTGGTCTCGAAGCGCGCGCCCCGGCGCAATGTACGGGCCGGCCGCACGGTCAGCTCGGTGCCGGAGCGGGTGGCGCGGGCCGCCCGCCCGTCGACGCCGACCCGGGCGACGGTGAGGCCGGCGAGGTCGAGGTCGAAGCCGCTGAGGTCCTGGGTCGCGGTGGCGGTGATCACCGCGGTGCCGGCCAGCCGCCCGGAGCCCGGGTCGTAGGACAGGTCGAGGCCGTAGTGCGTGACGTCGTAGCCGCCGTTGCCCGCGGCGGGGAAGAGCCGGTCGCCCAGGCCCGAGGTCCCGGCGGGGGCCGTGCCGCTTCCGCCCGAGCAGGCCAGCAGGCAGCCCGCGAGGCACGCGGGGAGCAGCCGGGAGGCGGCGCGCTGGGCGGATCGGCGAAGGGGCACGCGGGCCAGCGTACGAGGTGGAAAGGGGTGGCGGGCGGCGGTGGCGTCTTTCACGGCGCCGGTGGCGCGGCAATACTGGGGCGGTGCCGCAGACCGCCCTGACCATCGACGAGCTGGCCGCCCGCGCCGGGGTGACCGTACGCACCGTCCGCTTCTACGGCGCCCGCGGCCTGCTGCCGCCGCCCGACATCGGACCGCGCCGGGTGGGGCGGTACGGCGCGGAGCACCTGTCGCGGCTGGCGCTGATCGAGGAGTTGCAGCAGCACGGACTCACGCTCGCGGCCATCGAGCGCTATCTGGCGCAGCTGCCCGAGGGGATCAGCGCGCACGACCTGGCGATCCACCGGGCGCTGGTGGCGTCCTGGCTGCCCGAGGGCAGCGCGCGGCTCGGCAGGGAGCAGCTGGAGCAGCGGGCCGGCCGGCCGCTGGACGACGCCGATGTGGAGCGGCTGGCGGCGATGAACGTGCTGGAGCGGACCGCGGACCCGGACGTCTTCGTGGTCGACCCCGGCATCCTGCACCTGGGGGTGCGGCTGCTGGACATGCCGATCCCGCTGGAGGCCATCGTGGCGGCCAGGGAGGCGATGCAGAAGCACGCTCAGGCGGCGGCGGGGGCGATCAGCCGGATCTTCCGCGAGTCGGTGTGGGAGCCGGCGCCGGAGACCGAGCCGGACGCCGCGATGCGGTCGCTGTCGGCGCAGATGCAGCCGCTGGTGGTGCAGGCGCTGGTGACGGCCTTCCAGCGGTCGCTGAACGAGCAGCTGTGGGCCTGGCCGGCGCCCGCGGCGGAACAGTCCTGACGGGACCGTCGGCGGCGGGCACCGGCTCTCCGGCCGCCGGTGTCAGCCGGCCTTCCTGCGGTCGGTGAAGGTCCCGCCGCGCTCCGCCGTGGCCACCAGCAGCTCGGGCGGGGTGAAGCGCTCGCCGTAGGCGGCGGCCAGTTCGCGCGCCCTGGCGGTGAAGCCGGCGACGCCGCCCGGGTAGCCGTTGATGTACTGCAGGACGCCGCCGGTCCAGGCGGGGAAGCCGATGCCCAGCACCGAGCCGATGTTGGCGTCGGCGACCGAGGTGAGCACGCCCTCCTCCAGCAGCCGGACGGTGTCGAGCGATTCGGCGAACAGCATCCGCTCCTGGAGGTCGGCGAACGGGACGCCGGTGGCGGCGGCCTCGGTGTCCGGCCGCCCGAAGTGCTCGGCGAGGCCCGGCCACAGCCCGGTCCTGCGGCCGTCGGCGTAGTCGTAGAAGCCGGCTCCCCCGCTGCGGCCCGGGCGGCCGAACTCGTCGACCATGCGGTCGACGACGGCCTCCGCCGGGTGCTCCTGCCAGACGCCGCCCGCCGCCTCGACCGCGCTGCGCGTCTCACGGCGGATCCTGGCCATCAGGGTCAGGGTCAGCTCGTCCACCAGCGACAGCACCTTGGCCGGGTAGCCGGCCTGCGCCGCGGCCTGCTCGACGGTCGCGGCGGGGATGCCCTCGCCGATCATCGCGACGCCCTCGTTGATGAAGTGGCCGATCACCCGGGAGGTGAAGAAGCCGCGCGAGTCGTTCACCACGATCGGTGTCTTGCGGATCTGCCGGACCAGGTCGAAGGCGCGGGCCAGCGCCTCGTCGCCGGTCCGCTCGCCCTTGATGATCTCCACCAGCGGCATCCGGTCGACCGGAGAGAAGAAGTGCAGGCCGACGAAGTCCGCGCCGCGGCCCACGCCTTCGGCGAGCTGCGAGATGGGCAGGGTGGAGGTGTTGGAGCACAGCAAGGCGTCGGGCGCCACAATGTGCTCGATCTCCTGGAAGACCTTGTGCTTGAGCGCGGCGTCCTCGAAGACCGCCTCGATGACGGCGTCGCAGCCGGCCAGGTCGGCGGGCTCGGCGGTGGCGGTGATCCTGGCCAGCAGCGCGTCCCGCTTCCCGGCGGTGGTGCGCCCCTTGGCGAGCGCCTTGTCCAGCAGGCCCGCGGAATACGCCTTGCCGCGCTCGGCCGCGTCCAGGGTGACGTCCTTGAGCACGACGTCGATACCGGCCCGGGCGCAGGAGTAGGCGATGCCGGCGCCCATCATGCCGGCGCCGAGCACGGCGACCCGGGTGACCTTGCGGGCGGGTACGCCCGCGGGGCGGCCCGCGCCGGAGTTGACGGCCTGGAGGTCGAAGAAGAACGCCTGGATCATGTTCTTCGAGGTCGGGCCGCAGGCCAGCTCGGTGAAGTAGCGGGCCTCAATCACCGAGGCGGTGTCGATGTCGACCTGGGCGCCCTCGACGGCGGCCGCCAGGATGTTGCGCGGCGCCGGGTAGGGGGCACCGGCCAGCTGCTTGCGCAGGTTGGCGGGGAAGGCCGGCAGGTTGGCGGCGAAGGCGGGGCTCTTGGGGGTGCCGCCGGGAATCTTGTGGCCGGGGGTGTCCCAGGGCTGGCGGGCCTGCGGATTGGCGTCGATGAAGGCGCGGGCGGCGGCGAGCAGGGCGCCGCGGTCCGCGGCGACCTCGTGGATCAGGCCCGCGGCCAGGGCGCGCGGCGCGGAATACTGCGTGCCCTGCAGCAGCACCTTGAGCAGGGCGTCGGCGATGCCGAGCAGCCGTACGGTCCTGACCACGCCGCCGCCGCCGGGCAGCAGGCCGAGGGTGACCTCGGGCAGGCCGATCTTCGTACCCGGCGTGTCGAGGGCGACGCGGTGGTGGCAGGCCAGCGCGATCTCGTAGCCGCCGCCGAGTGCGGCACCGTTGATGGCGGCCACGACGGGCTTGCCGAGGGTTTCCAGGCGGCGCAGCGCGCGCTTCATGCGCATGCCGCCGGCGAAGACCTCCTCGGCGTCACCGGGGGTGGCGCGGATCAGGTAGCGCAGGTCGCCGCCGGCGACGAAGGTCTTCTTGGCGGACGTGACCACGACACCGCGGATGTCGTCGATACCGGCTTCCAGCCGGTCGACGGCGGCGGCGAAGGCGTCGACGAAGGCGGCGTTGATGGTGTTGGCCGAATGCGCCGGGTCGTCGAGGACGAGGGTGACGACGCCGTCCGCGTCCTGCTCCCAGCGGATGATGGTGGGCTCGCTCATGTCGGGTTGGCTCCGTAGCGGCGGGTCGGGGCGGGGACGGGTCAGAGGCGTTCGATGACGGTGGCGACACCCATTCCGCCGCCGACGCAGAGGGTGGCGAGCCCGTAGCGCAGGTCGCGGCGCTCCAGCTCGTCGATGAGCGTGCCGAGCAGCATCGCGCCGGTGGCGCCGAGCGGGTGGCCCAGGGCGATGGCGCCGCCGTTGACGTTGACCTTGTCCAGGCCGACGCCCATGTCCGCGGCGAAGCGCAGGACGACGGCGGCGAAGGCCTCGTTCATCTCGATCAGGTCGATGTCGTCGATGGTCAGGCCGGCCTTGGCGAGCGCCTTGCGGCTGGCGGGGGCGGGTCCGGTGAGCATGATGGTCGGCTCGGAGCCGGAGACGGCCGCGGAGACGATACGGGCCCGCGGCGTCAGGCCGTAGCGCTCGCCGATCTCCCGGCTGCCGATCGCCACCAGGGCCGCGCCGTCCACGATGCCGGAGGAATTCCCCGCGTGGTGGACGTGGTCGATCTTCTCCACCCAGTGGTACTTCTGCAGCACGACCGCGTCGAAGCCGCCGAGGTCGCCGATGTCGGCGAAGGACGGCTTGAGCGCGGCCAGCGACTCGGGGGTGGTGCCGGGGCGCATGTGCTCGTCGTGGTCGAGCACGACGAGCCCGTTGCGGTCCCGCACGGGCACCACGGAACGGGCGAAGCGGCCGTCCTTCCAGGCCTCCGCGGCGCGTTCCTGCGACAGCGAGGCATAGCTGTCCACGTCGTGGCGCGAGAAGCCGCCGAGGGTGGCGATCAGGTCGGCGCCGATGCCCTGGGGCGCGAAGCCGGTCTCCAGGTTGGTCATCGGGTCCATCGCCCAGGCGCCGCCGTCGCTGCCCATCGCGACCCGGGACATCGACTCGACGCCGCCGGCCAGCACCAGGTCCTCCCAGCCGGAACGCACCTTGGCCGCCGCCATGTTCACCGCTTCGAGGCCCGAGGCGCAGAAGCGGTTCTCCTGGACGCCGGCCACCGTGTCGGGCAGCCCCGCGGCGACCGCCGCGATGCGGGCGATGTCGGAGCCCTGGTCGCCGATCGGGCTGACCACGCCGAGCACGATGTCGTCGATCGCGGCCGGGTCGAGGTCCGGGTAGCGGTCGCGCAGTTCGTGGATGAGGCCGACGACCAGGTCGATCGGCTTGGTGCCGTGCAGGGATCCGTTGGCCTTTCCGCGCCCTCGCGGGGTGCGGACGGCGTCGTAGACGTAGGCGTCGGAGCTCAACGTCGTGCCTTTCTGTACGGGGGCGGGCGGGAGCGGGCGGCGGAGCGCGGGCGTCAGGTGCCGGCCGCCGGGCCGGCCGGGTCGTGCGTGCGGGTCAGGGCGGGGGTGTCCCAGTCGCGGGCCACTTCCGCAGTGTGCTCGCCGGGCGGCGCGGGCGGGCGGCGCAGCGCGGTGGGCGTCACCGAGAAGCGGGGTGCGGGGGCCGGCTGGGTCGTGCCGTACACCTCGGTGAAAGTGCCGCGGGCGGCCAGGTGCGGGTGCCGCGGCGCCTCGGTCAGCGACAGTACGGGCGCGGTGCAGGCGTCGGTCCCGGCGAAGACCGCGGTCCACTCCTCGCGGGTCCGGCCGCGGAAGCGGGCGGCGACGGCGGTGCGCAGCTCCGGCCAGCGGGCGGGGTCGTCGCGCAGCGCGGCCTCGTCCGCGGTCAGGCCGAGGATCGCCGCGAAGGTGTCGTAGAAGCGCTGCTCCAGGGCGCCGACGGCCATGTGGCCGCCGTCGGCGGTGGAGTAGACGCCGTAGAAGGGGGCGCCGCCGTCGAGGAGGTTGCTCTCGCGCCGGTCCTGCCAGGCGCCGGCGGCGAGCATGCCGTGCAGCATCGTGCTCAGATGGGCGGCGCCGTCCACGATGGCGGCGTCCACGACCTGGCCCGTGCCGTGCGCGCGGGCGTGGTGCAGGGCGGCGAGCACTCCGGTGACCAGGTAGAGCGAGCCGCCCGCGTAGTCGCCGAGCAGGTTGGCGGGGGCGGTGGGGGCCCCGTCCGCCGGTCCCGCCAGGCCCAGCACTCCGGTGATCGCGATGTAGCCGATGTCGTGCCCGGCGCTCGCGGCCAGCGGGCCGTCCTGGCCCCAGCCGGTCATCCGGCCGTAGACCAGCCGCGGATTGCGTGCCAGGCACTCCCGCGGGCCGACGCCGAGGCGTTCTGCGACGCCCGGGCGGTAGCCCTCGATGAGGATGTCGGCGCGCTCGGCCAGGTCGAGCACGGCCCCGGGGCCTTCGGGCGCCTTGAGATCGACCAGCACCGACCGCTTGTTGCGGTTGGCGAGGTCTGCGGCCGGATCGATGGCCAGGCCCGGGCCGCCGGGGCGGTGGACGCACACGACGTCCGCGCCGAGGTCCGCGAGCAGCATCGCCGCGAAGGGGCCCGGGCCCATTCCGGCCAGTTCGACCACCCGGACACCGGCCAGCGGGCCGGGTGCGGCCGGGGCCGGGGCCTGCGGCGGCCGGTTTGACAGTGGTGATGTCACACTCGCGATGTTAGAAACGTGTTCCAGTTTTCGCAAGGCCAGGCTGAGCGGTCGCTTAGCCGGTGCCGCCGCTCATTGCGCCGTCCTCCGCCCATTGCCGCGCCCTCCGCCTGATGGCGCCTGCGCCTGACGCGGCCTGCGCCACAAACACGCTCCACCTGACGCGCCCTCCGCCCGGCGCAGCCCCGTGCCGCCGTTCAGACGTGGCAATGGCCGCCGGATCCGTCGCCGGTCTCCTTCGGCAGGTCGAGCGCCGGATTGCGGTCGAAGAAGCCGGTCGGCCGCAGGCTGAAACCGCAGACGTCGACCGGCATCACCGGCCAGTCCTCCAGGCGTGGCAGATGGGTGGGGCCGAAGGAGTGCCACACCGTCAGATCGGTGTCCTCCAGCGCCTCGCCGGGCTCCGACCAGGCCGTGACGCCCGCGCCGCCCGCGTGCTGGTTGGGGTAGTCGCCGTCCGGGTAGTGCCGCTCGGGCCGGTAGCGGGTCACCCACAGGTGCTTGGTGGCGTACGCGACCCGCTCGGCGACCGGCGAGCCCGGCTGCGCGAGCAGCAGCGGGCCGCTGTCCGGCACCAGGGTGTAGGCGACCGGTGCGCCCATCCGGTTGTGCGCGCCGGGGTTGACGATCCGCCAGCGCCTGCCCACCGACGGGTCGGCCACCCGCCCGGCCTGGCCGCTGTCGGCGACCGGGGTGGTCCGGGTGGTGAAGGCGTTCCCGTTCGGATTGCCGGCGCCGGTCGGCAGCCGGACCACGTCCACCTCCTCGACCGTGTTGCCGGGGCCGTCCACGGTCACGTCCAGCCGGGCGCAGAAGAGGTGCTGGTGGAAGGGGGCCAGCAGGCCGGGGGCGATCTCGGTGGCGTGCGGCGACCCGGCGCCCGGCCGCGCGGCGGAGGTCTGCAGCAGGCCGGTGGCCTTGGCCTCGAAGGCGATCGTGCCGTCCTGGTGGAGATACCAGTAGAAGCCGTAGTCGTAGTTGCCGAGGGTGGCGATGCAGGAGATCACCAGGCGGCGCGCCCGGCGGGAGTCCACCGCGAAGTCGTCGAAGACGTTGGTGTGCTTCCAGAGCAGGCCGGTGTCCTCCTCGTGGACGCAGATCGCGTTGTGCAGGGTCTCGGGGTGGCCGAGGTCGTCGGCGAGCACCGCGTCGACGTAGGTGATCTCGCCCAGGCAGTCGCAGCCCAGGCGCAGGGCGTTGGCGTTCCGGCCGAGCAGGTACTCGCCGGCGTCCAGGTAGCAGACCCAGTTGCGGGCCGGGTCGGGCTCGGCGTAGGGCACGGCCATCTCGGCGATCGAGGCGCGGTGCAGCACCGGCCGGTCGCGGTCGCCGTCGCGGTGGGTGACCTGGTGCAGCACCAGGCCCTCGCGGGCGTTGAAGTCCAGCCGCAGCCGCCAGTTCTGCCAGCGCAGCACCGGCCCTTCGAGCGCGAAGGACGGCCCGTCCGGCTGGGTGATCTCCAACGGCCGCAGGTCGGTGCGGGCCGGCCCGGTGAAGCCGGCCTCGTAGCGCCCGCATTCGGCCGGGACGGGGACGGCGCCGGTGTCGATCAGCCGGACCACCCGGCGGGCGGTGAGGTCGACCTCGGCGACCAGACCGCCGACCGGGTGGGCGAACGGATTGTCGCCCGCCGTGCAGCGCACGAAGGTCAGCGAGCGCAGCATCCGCCGGCCGACCTCCGAGGCGATGCCGAAGTTGCCCGCGGCCAGCGGGGCCGCGATGACCAGCGAGAGATCGGTGATGCCGCGTTCGGCCATCGCCTCGCGCCAGCCGGGGTCGGCCTTGACGATCTCGTCGCAGGTCCCGTACTCCTCGAACAGCAGCGGCGGCTGGCCGTCGGCCGCCGGGTCGAGGTCGCGGTAGGACAGCAGCACCCCCGCGGTGGTGTCGCTGACGTCCACCAGCGCCTCGGCCGCCCGGCCGGTGCCGGAGTCCAGCAGGGTGACCCGCACCCGGCGGCTGACCGGGTCGCCGGGGCGGTGCGCGAGCACCGCGTGCCGGTCGGGCTCGTCCGGCAGCACCAGCGGGAAGCGGGTGGCCCCGGTGACCCTGCCCTCCGCCTCCAGCGCGGCGCGGGCGGCGCCGATCTCGGCCGCGGTCAGCGGGTCCAGCGGGTGGGGGGCCGCGGCGGGTGCGGTCTCGGAGTCCGTTGAGCAGCAGGTCATGGGGGGTCCTGACGACGGGGACGGGCTGGCGGGGCCGGTGCCTGGACGTGGGCCGGTGCCCAGGCCCGGTCCTTCACCGTACGGGTCAGGCGGTGGCCTCGGCCGCGGCTGCCTTCTCCAACTGGAAGGCCTCGTTGCCCTGCCCGATCCTGGCGTGCACCTCGGGCCGCCGGCTCCGCAGCACCAGGCCGCAGACCAGACCGATCGCCGCGGCCAGCGCGATGATGCCGGGCAGGATCCAGCGCAGCCCGTGGCCCGGGTCGGCGCCGAGCAGCACGGAGAAGTCCTTCACCGAGTACACGAAGATCCCCCCGAGCGCGACGGCGGCGACGCCGGAGGTGAGCAGCCGCCAGCCCTGGACGCGGGCGGCGCCGCGCTTGACGAAGAAGGTGATCACCGCGACGGCCGCGGTGGCCATCAGCAGCACCACGCCGAGCGCGCCGACGTTGCCCGCCCAGGTGAACAGCCGCAGCACCGGCGCCGTCGGGTCGCCGACCGGCCGGTCGTCGGTGACGGCGAAGGCGACGACCACCACCAGCGAGACCGCGGTCTGCAGGAAGGAGCCGACGGCCGGGGCGCCGCTGGACTTCGAGGTGCGGCCGACCGCCGAGGGCAGCAGTCCGTCGCGGCCCATGGCGAAGGCGTAGCGCGCCACCACATTGTGGAAGCTCAGCATCGAGGCGAAGATGCCGGTGATGAAGAAGACGTTGAGGGTGTCGGTGAAGGCGGTGCCGAGCCGGTCCTGATTGAGCGCGAAGATCAGGTTGGGGCCCTCCTTCTGCGCTCCGGCGACGACGCCCGAGGGGCCGGTGCCGACCGTGATCGCCCACGCGCTCAGGGCGAAGAAGACGGTGGCGAAGCCGATGGCCAGGAACATCACCTTGGACACCACCCGCTGCGGGTCGCTGGTCTCCTCGGCGTAGACCGGTGCCTGCTCGAAGCCGACGAAGCCGGCGATGGTGAAGCACAGCGCGGTGCCCAGGCCCGCGCCGCTGAGCGTGCCGGGGTCGAAGGCGTGCACCGAGACGCCCTGCGGGCCCGGGTCGCTGAGGAAGCTGATGTCGAACACCAGGGTCAGCAGGGTCTCGATGAGCAGCAGCACACCGAGGGTCCTGGCATTGAGGTCGATCTTCAGCGCGCCGAAGGCCGCGGTGATCGCGACCCCGCCGAGCGCCGGAATCCACCAGGCGACGTCGTGGTGCCAGTGCTGGGCGATCTGGCTGGAGATCTCGAAGCCGAAGATGCCGTAGGTGCCGATCTGCATGATGCTGTAGGCGAACAGCGCCACGTACGAGGCGCCGGCGCCGGCCGTACCGCCGAGCCCGCGGGCTATGTAGGCGTACAGCGCACCGGCGTTGTGCACGTGCCGGCTCATCTCGGCGTAGCCGAAGCTGAACAGGATGAGCACGGCGCCGACGATGACGAACAGCAGCGGCACCCCGACGATGCCCATGGTGGCGAAGGTGGTGGGGATGACGCCTGCCACCACCATCAGCGGTGCGGTGGCCGCGAGTACCGAGAGCAGCAGGGCCGGCGCGCCGATCCGGTCCGCGCGCAGCGCGCGCTGCTCTCCCTTGAACGTGCTGATGCCGGTCGTACTGCCCGTCAGCATGGCTCTGTTCCTTCCGTGGGGGGGGTGGTTGCCCATAGGGCGGGTGCTAGGCGGGACCGAAGCCGAGCGCGACATTGCGCGCGGCGCGGAAGGCCTTCTTCGGGTCGCGGTCGTAGTACGACCAGGGGACGCGGGTCGCGTGGGGGCCGATCCGGTTGAACAGCGCGGCGGCGGCCACCGTGTCGCCCGCGTGGGCGTGCACGAAGGCCAGATGGTTGAGGTCGAGCAGCAGCCGCGGGTGGTTGCCGCCGTCCCACTCCAGCCACCAGTCGAAGGCGCTGCGCAGATTCGCCCTGGCCCGCGAGCTGGTCCAGAACGGCAGCCCGGTCGGGTCGGCGGGCAGCGCGCCCGCCGCGGCCAGCACGTGGTAGCGCTCGACGAGGGCGACCAGCGGCAGCACACCGAGCGGTGAGCCCTGCCCCGCCTCGTCCGCGGCCCACTCGGCGAACTCGTACACCTCGTGGAAGGGGTCGTCGCCGTCGGTCTTCTGACGCTCCGCCAGGCAGCGGGTCATCAGGTAGTGCCCGTGGTGGTGGCCGCGGTGCCGGCCGCGTACCTGGTCGAAGGCGCGGACCTGCTCGTCGTCGGTGCCGGTGCGGCGGGCCAGGATGAGCAGGCCGAGCCACGGCGAGGGGTCGGCCGGGGTCATACGGGCCGCCCGCAGGCAGGCGTCCCGGGCCGATTCCGCGCTCTGCCGGCCGGCCACGGCGCGGAAGACCGCGGCGGTCGCGCACAGGGCGGCGGCGTCCGCGCTCTCCGGCTCCGCGAGCCGCCATTCCTCGGCCCATGCGGCGGCGGACCGGCCTTCGCCGAGCACGACCAGCCGGTGGCCGCGCAGGTCCCAGTCGTCTCCGGTACGCGCGAGCAGCGCGCGGACCTCCGTCCAGCGGCCCTGTTGCAGGGCGGCACGAACGGCGACCAGCTCCTCGTCGCCGAGAGCGGTGTCGAAAGCCACGTTGTCCTTGCCACGCGAAAAGCGGAAGGGTGGCGGCGGTGGGGTCATCCGCGGGCAGCCCTCCACGGCGCGCGTTACGTCATGTGATCGCCAACAGCCAAGCGGTAGGCGGCCGTCCGGTACAAGTCCGGTCCTGTTGTCTTGCTGTAGTCCCGTAGGGTGGCGTCGGTTTGGAATCGGGAACCCGGGGGTTCGCGCGTTCCGCTGCGCGGAAGAGGTTCGGGCTGGTATTCGAATAGGCGATTCGCTACGACGTGGAGTCGCCGTTGGGCGGCGCGGCAGGGACCGGGTGAATGGACGGCACAAACGTGGCACGCGAGGGCTCCGCCGCCTCGACGCATCCGCTGGCCTACGTCCGGCGCAGGCACGGCTGGAGCTACCAGGACGTCGCCCGGGTGATCGCCGAGCACGCGCGGGCGCTCGGGGTGCCGATGGCGGCCCGGCGCGAGAAGGTGTGGCGCTGGGAGCACTGGGGCGTCGTCCCCGAGGCCGACAGCCAGCGGGCGCTGGCCCGCGCGCTCGGCATACCGGCGCGTGAGGTCGACGCCCGCCCGTGGCCGCGCTGGCTGCCCGCGCACGGCGGGATGCCCGACGGGCTGCCCTGGACCACCGAGGGCAGCCTGACCGCGCTGGCCTCGGTCCTCGACGACACGCCGGCCGGCCCGTGCGGCGTCCCGATCGCCGACGAGCCGGCGCTGCTCGACGCGATCGCCGACTGGGACGCGGCGGGCGCGGAGGACGCCAGGCACCGCGGCACCGCAGCCGCCGAGCACCCGCCGGTCCAGGCCGCAGCCGCGGCGGAGCACTCCGTGGTCGACGGGTCCGCGCTCGACTGGCTGGAGGCCGGGGTCACCGGGCTGCGGCAGCTGGACGACCGGCTCGGCGGCGCGGCCGTACGGCACCGGGTGGAGGCCGATCTGCGGCTGGTCAACGGGCTGCTGCGGCGCGGGCTGCCCGGGCGCGGCGGACGCGGGGCGGAACGGCGGCTGCTGCGGGTGGCCGCGGACCTGGCCCAGCTCGGCGGCTGGGCCGCCACCGACTGCGGCCGCCACGGGGCCGCCCAGCGGCACTGCCTGACGGGCCTTCGGCTCGCGCACAGCGCGGGCGACCGGCCGCTGGCCGTCGCCCTGTGGGGCGCTCTCGCGCTCCAGTCGGTGATCGCGGACCGCCCGCAGGACGCGGTGGCCGCCGCGGAGGCGGCGGTACGGGCGGCGGGCGGCGGTCCTCCCTCGGTCCGTGCGCTGGCCGCGAGCCGGCTGGCCAGGGCGCACGCGGCGGCCGGCGCCGAGGGCGCCTGCCTGCGGGCCGAGGCCGAGGCGGAACGGCAGCTGGACGCGGCGGGCACGGACCCGGGGCCGCCGTGGCTGTACTGGCTGGGCACGGCCGAACTCACCGCGCAGCACGGCCTGTGCCTGCTCGCGCTCGGCCGGGCGGCCGAGGCGGCGCCGCTGCTGGACCGGGCGCTGGAGCGGCTGGAGCCGTCCTTCGTCCGCGACCGCAGCCTCTACGCGGCCCGCGCCGCCGAGGCGCACGCGCGTACCGGCGACCGGGACCGCGCCATGGAGCTGGGCCGGGAGGCCGCCCGGCTGTCCCGGCACTGCGGCTCACCGCGGCTGGCGGCGGCGCTCGACACGCTCAAGGGATGCCTGGACGAGGACGGGCGGCAGAGCAGGACAGTCATGACCTAACGATGACCGATTCCCCCGTACGGCCGGCTCCGTAACGTCGTGACCTGCAAGGAGACGGCGCAACCCGGCGCCGGCGACAGCAGGGAGACATCCGTCATGAGCGACATCCAGCAGCTGGTCGAGCAGTACATCGCGGTGTGGAACGAGACCGACCCGGCCGCCAGGCGACAGGGGATCGACGCGGTCTTCGCCGCCGACGCCCGCTACACCGACCCGCTGGCCGACGTCACCGGGCGGGACGCGCTCGACGCGGTGATCGCCGCCGTGCAGGCGCAGTTCGCGGGCCTGGTCTTCACCCTCGGCCCGGTCGACGCGCACCACGACATCGCCCGCTTCACCTGGGAGCTGGGACCGGCCGGCGGCGAGTCGCTGGTGGTCGGCTTCGACGTGGTCACCACCGGCGCCGACGGGCTGGTGCAGCACGTCCTCGGCTTCCTCGACAAGGTGCCGGCCGCCGCCTGACCGGCGCTCCGCCGCTCAGCCCCCTTCTCGTGACAGGAGTTCCGTCATGGCCTCGGCCACCTCCACGCTCTCCCCGTCCGCGCCCGGGAGCGCCGCTCCGGACGCCGGACGGCCCGGTCTCGGCCTGCTGGTCCTGCTGGCCGCCACCTTCATGACCGCGCTCGACATCTTCATCGTCAATGTGGCGATACCCGCGGTGCAGAGCGATCTGGGGGCCGGCACCGCGGCGATCGAGTGGGTGGTGGCCGGCTTCGGCCTGGCCGTGGCCACCGGGCTGATCACCGCCGGCCGGCTCGGTGACATCTTCGGCAGGCGGCGGATGTTCACGGTGGGGCTCGCGCTGTTCACCGCGACCTCGGCGGCCTGCGGCTTCGCGCCGACCGCCGGGACACTGGTGGCGGCGCGGGTGCTGCAGGGGCTGTCCGCGGCCCTGATGGGCCCGCAGGTGCTGGCGATCCTGCAGACCGGCTGGACGGGCAAGGCGCAGGCCCGCGCGTTCAGCATGTACGGGCTGACGATGGGGGTCGGCGCGGTCTTCGGGCAGCTGATCGGCGGACTGCTGATCAAGGCGGACCTGCTGGGGCTGGGCTGGCGGGCCTGCTTCCTGATCAACCTGCCGGTGGGCCTGGCGGCGCTGGCCGCCACACCGCGGGCGCTGCGCGAGTCGCGGGCGCCGCGGCGGCCACGGCTGGACAACACCGGTGTGGCGCTGTCCACCGCTGCGGTCGTCGCCCTGGTGCTGCCGCTGATCCAGGGCCGTTCGCTGGGCTGGCCGCTGTGGACGTGGCTGTGCCTGGCCGGGTCCGCCGTGCTCTTCACGGTCTTCGTGGCGCACCAGCGGCGGCTGGGCGCGGCGGGCGGCGACCCGGTGCTCGACACCGCGCTCTTCCGGCAGCGCGGCTTCGCCGCCGGGGCGCTGGCGCAGCTGGTGTTCTGGGCCGGCCAGGGCTCGTTCTTCCTGGTCCTCGCCCTGTATCTGCAGGCGGGCCGGGGGCTCGACGCCCTGGCGTCGGGTGTGGTCTTCCTGGCCATCGGCGTCGGCTACCTGCTCACCTCGACCGCCGCGCACCGGCTCGCGGGACGCCTCGGCAGCCGTACGGTGCCGGCGGGGGCGCTGTTCATGGCCGCGGGTCTGGGCGCGCTGTGGGCCGCGGTGCACGCGTCGGGCACCACCGGCAGCCTGTGGGAGCTGGTGCCCGGGCTGTTCCTCGACGGCGTCGGAATGGGCATGGTGATCGCGCCGCTCACGCATGACGCGCTGGCCACGGTCCCGGCGCACCTGGTCGGCGCGGCCTCCGGGGTGGTGGCGACCATCCAGCAGGTCAGCGGTGCGCTGGGGATCGCGCTGATCGGCATCGTCTTCTACAACGCGGTGGGCGCCGGGGCGCCGGAGCACTACCCGCACGCCTTCGGTCTCGGCCTGGCCTTCCTTCTGGCGCTCGAACTGCTGCTGGCCGTGCTCACCGCCCGCCGCCCCGGGGCGCGCTGAAGCCGGGACACGCCGGACGGCGGCACGGGTGAGGGGCGCCCCTCATGGATGGGCGCCCCTCACCCGTGCACCGCCGCCGCCCCGTCCGCAGGACCTGCCCCGGACGCGGTGGCGCCGCGCCGTTGATCCCCGGGGAGCGGGGAGCGGGCGTCAGGTGCGGACGAGCCGGACGACGGGGATGTCGCGGTCGGTGCGCTCCTGGTATTCGGCGTAGGGCGGGTAGACCTCCAGCAGGTGCGGCCACACGCGGGCCTTGTCCTCGGCGGACAGCACCTCGGCACGGGCCGCGAAACGCTCGCCGAGCACGCGCAGGTGGACCTCGGGATTGGCGACGAGGCTGTTGAACCACAGCGGGTGCTCGGTGGCGCCGCCCTTGGAGGCGACGATCAGGTAGTCGTCGCCGTCACGGCCGTAGATCAGTACCGTGCGGCGCCACTCGCCGGTGCGGCGGCCCTGGTAGTCGAGCAGCAGGCAGGGCGAGCCCTTGAGGTCGGTGGCTTCGGTGCCGTCCGACTCCTCGTAGCGCTTGGCCTGTTCCGCCACCCACGATTCAGGGCTGATCTTCACCGTGGCGGGGTCGTAGACGGTCATCCGTATGCCTCCTAGAGGGTTGTCGGCAACGCTTCCCACTCTAGATCCCCGCCCCGCCCCGGCTCAGCGGCGACGCCGTCTGGACGGGTACGACCAGCCGGAGCCGACTCCGGCGAGGTGCAGGGCCACGAAGCACAACCCCGCGATCATCAGGCTTATCGGCGTGAAGGCCGCGTCCGTGTCGGTGCTCGTGACGTTGATCAGGTAAGCGATGGCGAAGATGACGGCGCCCACGGCTGCCAGCATGTGACCCTCCTCGGCGATGGCCGCCCCTGCGGGCGGCGATCGGTCTCCGGACGCCGGCGGCGTCCGTCACCGACCGTCTGCCCGGCAACCGTCTTTCGACGCACGCCGGTTCGATTTCCGCGGCCGTGCCGGGAGGCGGCTCACTCCCCCAGGCCGGGCGCGCCCCAGACCGGGAACCAGCGGGACAGATCGGCCTCCAGCCGCAGGTCGTTGGCGACCAGGGCATTGACCTGGAGCTCCAGGGCGTGGTCGCGCTTCTCGCCGGGCAGCGGCGCGAAAGGGTAGAACGAACCTCTTTTGTAGAGGTAGACCAGGGCCATCCGGTGGCCCTCGGGATCGTGGAAGCCGACCAGGGAGCACAGCAGTTGCGGGCCGAAGCCGTTGGCCTCCAGCGCGGAATTGACGGCGTGCAGATCGGTGACGAGGTCGGTCATCCCGGTGGGCTCGTGCCGGGACTGCAGCCAGGTGTAGCCGTAGGAGTCGCGGCTGGACTCGACCTCCAGCAGGGCGTGCAGGTCCTGCTGGACCTCGGTGAAGGCGCCGCCCTCGACGGCCGCGAAGCACACCGCGCCCAGGCCGGTCGGGCGCAGTTCGCTCGCCGCCTGGAGGGTGATCGCGGCCGAGGACAGCCCGAAGAGCTGGTCGAGGTCGGGGCGGACCGGCTTGCTGCGGCCGAGCAGCACGTCGAGCAGGCCCATCAGCGGCGGTCCAGTTCGACCGTGATGGCGGCGAGCTGCGCCAGCCGCTGTTCGAGGCTGGGATGGGTGGCGAGCAGCTTGGAGACGGTGGGGCTGGTAGTGAGCGCGGGGGCGAAGTAGAACGCGTTGAAGGGCTCGGCGACGCGCAGGTCCTTGGTGGGGATGGCGGCCAGTTCGCCGCTGACCTTGGTGAGCGCGGAGGCCAGTGCCGACGGGCGGCCGGTCAGCAGGGCGGCGCTGCGGTCGGCGGACAGCTCGCGGTAGCGCGACAGCATCCGGGTGAGCAGGAAGCTGATCACATAGACCACCGCGCTGACCAGCGGTACGAGGATGAACAGGACGGCGGTGCCCGGGTCGCGGCTGCGCCGGAAGCCGCCCCACAGGCCGATCCGGGTGATGACGCCGGCCAGGATGCCGAGGAAGGACGCGATCGTCATCACGGCGACGTCCTTGTGCGCGACATGGGACAGCTCGTGCGCGACGACGCCTTCCAGCTCCTCCGGCTCCAGTCTGCGCAGCAGCCCGGTGGTGACGCACACCACCGTGTTCTTCTGATTGCGTCCGGTCGCGAACGCGTTGGGCACATCGGACTGCGCGACGGCGACCTTCGGCTTGGGCAGGTCCGCGAGCGCGCAGATCCGGTCCACGACGCCGTGCAGTTCCGGCTGCTCCTGCGCGCTGACCTCATGGGCGCCCATGCTGAATGCGGCGATCCGGTCGCTGAACCAGAACTGGACCACGAAGAGCAGTCCGGCGATGATCACAATGATCGGCCAGGCGCCGTGCAGCAGGGCGATCAGCGCGCCGACGAAGACGACATAGAGCAGTCCGATCAGGAACATCGTGACGACCATGCGGGTCGTCAGTCCCCGGTCCTGTGCGAAGCGGTTGCGTGGCATGGCCCCTCCCGAGCTGTGCGGGGGCGCGGGTCGCGGGGGGCGGCCCTGCGTGCTCCACTGGTAATGAGTGTGCCTGCACCTTCAACTGTTGCACCGATCCAACGACCGGGACGACCCTTCCGGTTCCGCTCATCGGGTCACATCGAGCACCAGCTTCCCCATCGTGCGCCGGGCGCGCAGATCGGCGTGCGCCCCGGCCGCCTCGGAAAGGCCGTAGACGCCGCCGAGCCGGGGGCGCAGCCGGCCCTTCGCCGTCATGGCGAGCAGCTCGGCCAGCGGCTCGTGGTACATCCCCGGGCGGCCCAGGCAGTGCATCAGCCAGAAGCCGACGACGGCCCGCGACCGGCCCATCAGCTGGGCGGGCTGCACCGGGGCGGGAGGGGTCCTCGACGCCATTCCGTAGGCGACCAGTCGGCCGAACGGGGCGAGGGCGGCCAGCGAGGCGTCGAAGACCGGGCCGCCGGTCATCTCCAGCACGATGTCGACCTTGCGCCCGCCGTTGGCCGCGGTCAGCCGCTCGGTGAGGCCTTCCGGGTCGCCGTCGACCGCGGCGTCGGCGCCCAGTTCCAGCGCCAGGTCGCGCTTGTCCTGGGTGGACGCGGTGGCGATCACCCGGCCCGCGCCGAACTCCTTGGCGAGCTGGACGGCGAGCGAGCCGGTGCCGCCGGCCGCCGCGTGCACCACGACGCTCTCGCCGGGCGCCAGCCGCGCCGACGTCCGCAGCAGGTGCCAGGCGGTGAGGCCCTGCACGATCAGCGCGAGCGCCTGACCGTCGGTGACGTCGTCCGGCACGTCGTGGGCCAGCGCCTCCTGGACAGCGGCCTTCTGGGCGTATCCCCCGTTGTCGGTGAGGGCGACGACCCGGCGGCCCCCGGCGGTCCGGCCGACGACCTCGGCGCCCGGCACCATGGGCAGGGTGGAGCGGGCGAGGTACGAATTCTCCACGGTGTGCGTGTCGGCGTAGTTCACCCCGGCCGAGTCGACGTCCAGCAGCAGCTGTCCCGCACCCGCGACCGGATCGGGCAGTTCGGCCACCTTCAGGACGTCGGGTCCGCCGAATTCGGTGATCTGTATCGCCCGCACGGCGACTCCTCCGGGGTAGGCCTCGCGCCGGGGTTCCGGCACGCTCCCGATATTACCGACTGGTCGGTACGGGGACTACCCGTGGCGGTGTGCCGCGCCTTTCGCAGCCCTCGGCACATTCCCGCGCCTTCCCCCGCCTCCCTATGCGCCTTTCGGTGCCTCTCGGTGCCTCTCGGTGCTTTTCCGCGCCTGCCCTCGCCTGGCCACGCCCGTCTCGCCGCGGTCAGGCCGCGGGGACCGGCCGGGGCGGCGGCGGGCCCACATAGCGGGCGGACGGGCGGATGATCTTGCTGTCGGCGGCCTGCTCCAGGATGTTGGCGCTCCAGCCGACCACCCGGGCGGCGGCGAAGGTCGGCGTGAACATCTCCCGCGGCAGCCCGCACAGCTCCATCACCACACCGGCGTAGAACTCCACGTTGATGTGCAGCTCGCGCCCCGGCTTCAGCTCCGCGAGCAGCGCCTCCGCGCGCTCCTCGACCTGGACGGCGAAGTCGACCAGGTCGCCGCCGATGTCCTGGGCCATCCCCTTCAACAGCCGGGACCGCGGGTCCTCGGTGCGGTAGACGGGGTGACCGAAGCCCATGATCCGCTCGCCGGCCGCGATGTGCTCGCGCAGCCAGCCGTCGATACGGTCCGGGCCGCCGATCGCGTCCAGCGTGTCGAGCGCGCGGCTCGGCGCCCCGCCGTGCAGCGGTCCCGACAGCGCGCCGACCGCGCCGACCAGGCAGGCCGCCAGGTCCGCGCCGGTCGAGGCGATGACCCGGGCGGTGAAGGTCGAGGCGTTGAAGCCGTGGTCGACGGTCGAGATCAGATACTGCTCGACGGCCCGCGCCCGGTCCCGGTCCGGCTCCTCGCCGGTGAGCATGTAGAGGTAGTTCGCGGCGTACGGCAGGTCGTCGCGCGGCTCGACGGGCTCAAGGCCGCGGCCGAGCCGGTGCAGCGCGGTCAGCAGTGTCGGTACGGCCGCGCAGGCGGCCAGCGCGTCGGCCTGCCGCCGGGCCGGGTCGAGGTCGTACAGCGGCCGGAATCCGGCGGCGGCGCCGGTCAACGACAGCGCCGTACGCAGCCCCGCGAGCGGCCCCGACGCGCCGGTGGCGCGTGCCACGGCGGGCAGCGCGTCCTTGACGGCCGCGGGCAGGTGGCGCAGCCGCGCGGTCTGCCGGGTGAAGCGGGCGCGCTCCTGCGCGGTCGGCAGTGTGCCGTGGAACATCAGATGCCAGACGTCCTCGAAGCCGCGGCTCGCGGCCAGCTCGACCGCGGAGAACTCGCGGTAGTGGTAGAAGCCCTCGGTTCCGCGGACGTCGCCGAGCACGGTGTCGGTGACGATCACGCCCTTGAGGCCGCGCGGGGCTTCGAGCGGGGCCGCCTGCGGCGGTGCGGTGGGCAGTTCGGTGGTGGGCATCGGTTTCCTCCTCGGCTCTTGACTTGACTGTCCATGATTGATTCTTGGAGTGTCAATGTTGATCGATCAATGTGGGCGACGGTTGATGCGGGGTGGATACGGTGGCGCCCATGACCGACGGGACAGCGGGCGACGGCGACGGCGAGCGCGAGCGCATCAGTACGCGGGAGGCCGCCGACCGGCTCGGCGTCAAGCCGGAGACGCTGTACGCGTACGTCAGCCGGGGGCTGCTCGGCAGCCGGCGCGCCGCCGGCGGGCGGGGCAGCACCTTCGACCCGTTGGAGGTCGCCGCACTGGCGGCCAGGGGCCGTGCGGCCACCGCGGGCGCCCCCGCCTCGGGTGACACCGAGGGCGGCTGGGGCCGGATCCGTACCGGCATCACGCTCATCGACCCGGCCGCCGACAGCTACGCCTTCCGGGGGGTGGACGCGGTCGCCCTCGCGGAGGCGTACGCGTACGAGGAGGTCGCGGAGTGGCTGTGGACCGGGGAGCTGGTCCCCGGCGTCCACTTCACCGCTCCCCCGGCGCCGCTGGCCGCGGCCCGGGCCGCGGCAGGCGCGCTGCCCGCCGGCAGCGGGCCGATGGACCGGATGCGCGTTGCCGTGATCGCCGCGGGCGGGGCGGATCCGCTGCGCTTCGACCTCGCGCGGGACGCGGTGCTCGGGTCGGCGCGCGGGCTGATTCCGACGCTGGTCGACGCGCTGCCGCCGGCCGGCGGGGAAGCCGTGGACAGTGCCGCGCCGATCGCCCGGCGGCTGTGGTCGCGGCTCACCGCGCGAGACGCGGACCCGGCGTCGCTGCGGGTGCTGGACGCGGCGCTCGCGCTGCTCATCGACCACGACCTGGCCGCGTCGACGCTCGCGGTACGGGTCGCGGCGTCCGCCCGCGCCCACCCCTACGCCGCCGTGTCCGCCGGGCTCGGCGCGCTCGACGGGCCGCTGCACGGGCAGGCCAGCGCGCTGGCCCACCGGATGCTCCGCGACGTCCTGGACCAGGGCGGCGCCGGCCCCGTGGTCGCCGCGCACCTGCGGGCCGGGCAGCGCGTGCCGGGGCTCGGCCACCGGCTCTACCGCGGCGAGGACCCCCGGGCGCGGCTGCTGCTCGCGCGGCTCGCCGAGGTGCCCGCCGCGGCGGACGCGCTCGCCGCGGCGCGCGACACCGTCGCCACGGCGGCGCGGCACACACCGCTGCACGCGAATGTCGATCTGGCGCTCGCGGTGCTGTCGGTCGCCTCGGACATGCCGGCGGAGGCGGGCGAGGCGATCTTTGCCGTGGGCAGGACCGCGGGGTGGGTCGCGCACGCGCTGGAGGAGTACGGGGAGCGGGCCTTGCGGATGCGGCCCACCGGAATCTATGTCGGGCCGGCGGCCCCTCGCCCGCTTCCCCCCGGCGGGGGGCGGTGAGGTCTGCGGTCCCGGCGCGGTTCCTCACGGCCGTGGGGGTGCCACGTGGCGTGGCCTTCGCACTTGCGGTGCGCTGTGGCCGGGCGCGCAGTTCCGCGCCCCCCGGGGCGCCACTCGGCGTGACGCTGCCTCCGCAGCGGCGTCGTGGTTGCCCGCGGAATTCCCCGCGCCCCGGGTGAGTGCCACGTGGCGTGGCCTTCGCACTTGCGGTGCGCTGTGACCGGGCGCGCAGTTCCCCGAGCCCCCGGGTGGGTGCCACGTGACGTGGCACTGCCTCCTCAGCTGCGTCGTGGCCGGGTGCGCTTCCCCTATCCGCAGCTGGGCCGACCTGGTGCGTAGCGCGATCCCCGCACGTCAGAGGCGCAGACGGGCTGTTCTGCCAGTGGTGAACAACGGCCCGACCGGGGGCGGCGGTCGCTATGGTCCAGGGTTATGACGACGGTGACCGCACGCACGGTCGAGTATCCGGCCGATGGGCTGACGATGATCGGGCACCTCGCGCTCCCGGCGGGGGTCGGCCGCCGGCCCGCGGTGCTGCTCGGGCCCGAGGGGCCGGGGCTGAACGACTTCCAGCGCCGCCGGGCCGACGCGCTGGCCGAGTTGGGGTACGTGACGCTGGCCTTCGACATCAACGGCGGGCGCTGGTTCACCGACCCCGCGGAGATGCTGGCGCACGTGACCCCGCTGCTCGCCGATCCCGACCGGATGCGGGACATCGGCCACGCGGCGCTCGACGTGCTGCGCGCGGAACCGCGCACCGACCCGGACCGGATCGCCGCCGTCGGCTACGGCACCGGGGGTGCGATCGCGCTGGAACTCGGGCGCGACGGCGTCGACCTGCGCGCGATCGGGACGGTCAACGCGACCACCACGGGCCGGCCGGGCGAGGCGGCGCGCATCCGCTGCCCGGTGTGGGCCGGGGTCGGGTCGGAGGACCCGATCATGCCGCCCGCGCAACGGGAGGCGTTCACCGCCGAGATGCAGGCCGCGGGTGTCGACTGGCGCCTGGTGGTCTACGGCGGCGCCTTGCACGCCTTCCACCACCCGCCGGTCGACCAGGCCGTGGTCCCCGGGGTGGGCCACCACCCGCGGCACGCGCAGCGAGCCTGGCGCGATGTCGTCGACCTGCTCACCGAGTGCCTGCCCGTAACGGAGTGAGCCGGTCGGCGGCCGGGAACGCGGCCGGTCGGCCCTGACCAGGCTCCCGCCCTCCGGTCACCGCGGCAGGTTTCCGGCTGGGGCTGGGGTGGTCAGGGCGGACCACTCCGGGTCAAGCTGGCCGGGGACCATGCGGCCGGCGGAACGCCACTGCGCGGCGAGGGCGGCGAAGACCGGGACTTCCGCGCCGTGCCGCAGAACCGTTCCGCCACGTGCCGTCACGTCGGTGGCCTGCGCTGTTCTCTGCCTCTGCGTCGGTGCCATACAGGGACAACGAGTGTGCGGCGCCGCACGCCATGGACGCGGCGCCGACGCCACTCGGACGAGTGAGCACACGTCCCGGGCGGGCCGGAATTTCCCGGCGCCGCCGCCCGTTGTGGCTGGCATGAGCACTGTGGAGCTGACCAAGGAGAACTTCGACGAGGTCGTGTCCGCCAACGACTTCGTCCTCATCGACTTCTGGGCCGCCTGGTGCGGGCCGTGCCGGTCCTTCGCACCGGTCTACGACAAGTCCTCGGACAAGCACCAGGACCTGGTCTTCGCGAAGGTCGACACGGAGGCCCAGCCGGAGCTTGCGGCGGCCTTCCAGATCCAGTCGATCCCGACGCTGATGATCGTCAGGGACAAGGTGGCGGTCTTCGCCCAGCCGGGCGCGCTGCCCGAGCCCGCACTGGAGGACGTCATCGCGCAGGCCCGCGCGCTGGACATGGCCGAGGTCCACAAGTCCGTCGAGGAAGCCCAGGCACAGCAGGGCTGACCTCCCGCCGACGAGCCCGGCGGCGCACAGCGCCGACCGGGCTCGTCGGCGTTCCCTGACACCCGGCCGGCGTCCTGCCCGGCCGTTGTCAGTGGTCGGCCCTACGCTCATGGAGTGGGTGGAGCCGTCGACGCCGGAGCCGGGCGGGTGGCCGTCGTGGCCGATCCGGTCGGCGGCGGCGGACGGCTGTGCGGGGTCGGCGAGGACGGCGGGACGGTCGGCGGGACCGAGGCGGTGGCGGATCTCGCGGCGGCCGTGCGGGAGATCGAGGCGGCGGCGGGGCCGCGCTGGGTGTGGGGCGGGACGGAGGAGCTCTATCCGGGGCTGCTGGACCGGGGCGGGGTCAGGGTCGGGCGGTGCCATGACGTGAAGCTGGTCGAGACGCTGCTGCTGGGCCAGGAGGGCAGGCACGGCAGGCCGCGTTCGCTGGGGGCGGCCTGGGCGCGGCTGCACGACCTGCCCGAGCCGCCGGACGCGCCGGAGTCCGGCGCCGACGACCAGCCGGTGCTGTTCGCCGCCGACCGCCACCATCTGCCGCCCGGCGCCGACCCGCTGGCCGCGCTGGTGGAGGTGCATGCCGCCCAGCAGCGGCGGATCGCCGCGGGCGAGCGGCCGGACCGGATGCGGCTGCTGTGCGCGGCGGAGTCCGCGGGCGCGCTGGCGGCCGTCGAGATGGGCAGGGACGGTCTGCCGTGGAGCGCGCGGGCGCACGACGACCTGCTGACCGGGCTGCTCGGCCCGCGCCCGGCCGGCGGCGCCCGGCCGGCCAGGCTCGGTGAGCTGGCGCAGCGCATCCAGGACGCGCTGGGCCGCCAGGTCAATCCCGACTCCCCCGCCCAGTTGCTGCCCGCCTTCGCGCGGGTCGGTGTGCCGCTGACCTCGACCCGTTCGCACGAGCTGCGCAAGGTCGAACACCCGGCGGCCGAGCTGCTGCTGCGCTACAAGGAGCTGTCGCGTATCCATGCCGCCCACGGCTGGGCGTGGCGAGAGGCCTGGGTGCGCGAGGGCCGTTTCCGGCCGGAGTACGTGGTCGGCGGTGTGGTGTCGGGGCGGTGGGCGACCCGGGGCGGCGGGGCACTGCAGATTCCCCGGCCGCTGCGGGCCGCCGTGGTCGCCGACCCCGGCCACCTGCTGGTGGTCGCGGACGCCGGCCAGTTGGAGCCGCGGGTGCTGGCCGCGATGTCCGGCGACCAGGGCCTGGCCCGGGCGGCGGCCGGCGGCGACCTCTACGCGGCGGTGGCCCGTGACGCCTTCTCCGGGGACCGCCCGCGGGCCAAGATCGCGCTGCTCGCCGCGATGTACGGGCAGACCAGCGGCGAGGCGGGGCAGTTGCTCGCGGTGATGCGGCGGCGCTTCCCGGTCGCGCTGGCGCTGGTGGAGGCCGCGGCCCGTACCGGCGAGGCGGGCGGGATCGTACGCTCGCAGCTCGGCCGTACGTCGCCCGCGCCATCGGCCGACCGGTTCGTGGACGAGGCGGCGGACCCGGCGGACGGGGCGTCACCCGATCGCAGGGCGGCCAGGTCGTGGGGGCGCTTCACGCGGAATTTCGTGATCCAGGCGAGCGCCGCGGACTGGGCGCTCGCGATGCTGGCCGCGCTGCGCCGCGAATTGGCCGCGATCGGCCCGGCGCCGCGGCTGGTGTTCTTCCAGCACGACGAGGTGGTCGTACACACCCCGGCGGACCTCGCGCCCGCCGTGGAGTCCGCTGTCGCGGCGGCGGCCGGCGAGGCCCGTCGGCTGGTCTTCGGCGACACCCCGGTGCCCTTCCCGCTGGAGACGCACGCGGTGGAGCGCTACGCGGACGCGAAGTAGCCCGCCGGGCGCGCCGCCCCGGTCACTTGTCGGCCGCGGCGTCGGAGTCGGCGACCGCGGCGGCCGAGGCGGCGTCGTCCAGCAGCTTCTGCATATGGGCGACGTCCGAGGCGGCGGGCGCCGGCGAGGTACTGCCGGGACTGCCCGGACTGCCGGCCGCGTGGCCGTGGCTGCCGCAGCCGGTGAGCAGCAGCGCGGCCAGCGCCCCGGCCGGCAGCAGGGCCAGCGCCCGGCGGTGGGCCCGGCTCATTCGCCGCTGCCCTTCGCGGTGTTGTTCGCGGTGTTCTTCGCGCCGTTCTTCGCCGCACCCTTGGCCTTGTCCCTCGCCGGGAAGTGCTGGGTGCCGCACCAGCTGCGGACCGCGTCGAGGTCGGTGGAGCGCTTGGTGAGCGTCGGGACCAGCGACTGGCGGAAGGTCAGCCGGTCCTTGAGGAACGTCGAGACGGCCGTGTCGCCCTTGGCGTCGGCGTGGGAGATCCGCTGCTGGAGCCGGGCGATCGAACCGCGTTCCGCGGCCGGCCCGTTCAGCCGGGCCAGTGCCCGGTCGATGCGCGCGTCGACCGTCGGCAGCCGCTTGCACAGCGCGCGGGCGCCGTCGCCGGTCGGCGCCTTGCCCGCCGAGGTGGCGGCGGCGGAGGGCGTGGGGGTGGTGTCGGCGGCGGCGGTCCCGGCCGCGGTGAGCAGGGCGGCAGCCGCCGCGGTGACGGCGATCGCGGTACGGGTGGTGCGCATGGGTGACCTCCTCGGTGACAGCACCGGCTGCTGCGCGGTGCGGGTGTCGCCGGGAGATTAGGAGCGGTCTTTGTGGAAATCTTGTGGGGCGGCGGGAGCGGCGGTGTCCGCGGTGAGCCAGTCGCGCCGGCGCGGCAGGGCGGGACCCCGGGCCATGCGGGGGATGTCGAGGACGAACCAGGCGCCGGGCGCTCCGTCGGGGCGGTCGGTCACGGTGACGGCGCCGTTGTGCAGGGCGGCCTGCTGGCCGACCAGCGCCAGGCCGAGGCCGGATCCCGGGCTGTCGGGGCGGCGCTGGAAGCGGGTGAAGACCGAGTTCCGGGTGGCGGGCGGCACGCCGGGCCCGTGGTCGCCGACCGTCAGCCGTACGGCGGCGCCGTCCGCGTCTGCCCGCAGGGCCGCCTCGATCGGGCCCGCCCCGTGCACGACGGCGTTGGTGAGCAGGTTGTCGACGGCGGAGCGCAGGCCCTGCGGCCAGGCGCGTACGACACAGGGCCCCGTGGTGTGCGCGGTGACCGGCGCGTCGGGATGGTCGCGGCGCAGGTCGCGTACCGCGGAGTCGAGCAGGTCGGCGAGGTCGACGGGCACGAAGGCGTCGGCCTCGACCAGGTCGCCCTGGGCGAGGGTGCGCAGCATCACCAGCAGGCCGAGCAGCCGTTCGTGGCCGGCCCGCAGGTCGGCGACGACCTCGGCACGTTCGGCCCCCTCGGGCGCCGGGTCGCCGTCCAGCACGTCGAGGTTGATCCGCATGCTCATCAGCGGGGTGCGCAGTTCGTGCGAGGCGGCCGAGGAGAAGGCACGCGCGGTGGCCAGGGCCTCGGCGGTACGGGCGGCCTGCTCGTCGTAGCGGGCCAGCACGGTCCGCAGGGCGCGGGCCAGGCCGTCGACCTCGGGGACGCCGGTGCGGGTGTGGTCGAGCCGGGCGGCGCTGGTCCGCGGGTCGATGCCGACGGCCCTGCGCTGGAGCGCCAGCAGCGGGCGGGCGAGGCGTACGGCGGCGAGCCAGGCGGCGAGCCCCGCGACCGGCGCGGTCAGCAGGGCGACGGTGAGCACCCGGCGGCGTACGTGCGCGATCTGCCGCCGGCCCGCGGTGTCGGTGGCGTACAGCCACAGGGTGCCGCTCGCGGCGGGCCGCACCGCGGTGAGCGGCACGGCCAGCACGCGCCAGCTCTGCGGCCCGGCCGCGACGGTGACCGGGCGGGCGGCGTCCTGCGCCGGGGGCAGGGTGACCGAGGCGGCGGGCTGCGGGCCGCCGGTGACGGTGCCGCCGGAGCCGGTCACCCGGATGCCGACGTCGAGCGCGGCGGTGAAGAGCTTGCGCTGCCTGGCCTGTTCGACGCTCGCCGGGCGGTCGTTGGCCATCGCCCGCAGCAGGCCGAGGGCTTCGGGGCGTACGGCGGCGGCGCGTTCGCGCAGATGGGCGTCGGCGGCGGCGTGCACGTCCCGGCCGACCAGCCGGACCATGATCCAGCCGGAGCCGAGGACCAGCAGCGGGACGACGACCGCGACGGCCAGCCCGATACGGGTGGACAGTCTCATGTGCCGCTCCCGCCGCTGTCGCCCGGGCGCAGGACGAAGCCGACCCCGCGTACGGTGTGCAGGATCCGGGGGCGCCCGCCGGCCTCCAGTTTGCGCCGCAGATAGCTGACGAAGGTGTCGACGGCGTCGGTGCGCACCTCGAAGTCGTAGCCCCACACCCGGTCGAGCAGCTGATCGCGGGTCAGGACGATGCCGGTGTTGCGGGCCAGCGTCTCCAGCAGCTCGAACTCCCTGCGGGTCAGGTCGAGCGGGTCGCCGTCCCGGGCGGCGGTCCTGGCGGCCGGGTCGAGCACCAGGCCGCAGGCGCGCACCTGGTCGTCGGGGCGCGGCGGGCGGCGGCGCAGCAGGGCGCCGAGCCGGAGCACCAGCTCTTCCAGCGCGAAGGGTTTGACCAGGTAGTCGTCGGCGCCCGCCTGGAGTCCCGCGACCCGGTCGGCGACCTCGTCGAGGGCGGAGAGCACCAGCACCGGCAGGTCGTTGCCGCCGGCGCGCAGGGTGCGGCAGACCTCGATGCCGTCGATGCCGGGCATGGAGATGTCCAGCACCAGCACGTCGGGGGCGGTGGGGCCGGCGAGCAGGCCGAGTGCGGCGGCGCCGCCGTCCGCCTCGCCGACGGTGAAGCCGCGCAGCCGCAGGGCGCGGCCCAGCGAGCGGCGGATGGCGGCGTCGTCGTCCACCACCAGGACCCTCCCGCGCCCGTCGCCGCCCGGTGGCGCGGTGCCTGCGTCGTCCGTCATCGCCGTCGTGCCTCCGCTCCCCGGCCGCCGTCACATGATGCATCGCGGGAACCATGCCTGCGCGGCCGGGGAGCGGAGTGCTGATGCCGGGGTCTCACCCGCCGTACTGGGCGAAGGTGCGGGTGAAGTCCCAGGCCTGCTGCGAGACACCCGAGCAGGTGTCGTCATTGGGGTAGCCGCCGGGGCAGGGCCGGTCCCGGTTGGCGGACCAGAAGGTCAGCCGGGCCAGGTGGTGGGTCTGCGCGTAGGCCAGGATGGTGCGGAAATCGGCCACGGTGACGGTCTCGTTGTTGTCGGTGATGCCGTTCATCGAGGAGATGCCGCTGTGCCGGTAGGCCTGGTCGTCGGTGTAGCCGTAGGCGTTCTTCACCGCGTTCTTGAGGCCGTCGGCGGCCTTGGTGGTGAGAGTGCCCATGTTCTGGCCGGCGCCACCGAAGTCGAACGGCATGATCGTCCAGCTGTCGACGGTCAGGCCGGAGGCCGCCGCCTTGTTGATCAGGCCGGTGTCGGGGCCGCTCTGCCCGGTGCCGATGGTGACGTAGACCGCGATGCCGGGGTTGTTGGCCTTGACGGTCTTGAGCGCGTCGACGGTGCGCTGCTGGACGGTGCCGTTGCTGTAGGCGTCGGCCTCGATGTCGATGTCGATGGCCCGCAGCCCGTAGGCGCTGATCACCTTCTGGTAGGCCCCGGCCAGCGCGCTCGCGCTGGTGCAGGACTGCTCCAGCTTGTTGCCGCTGTAGCCGCCGAAGGACGGGATGACGTCGCCGCCGGCCGCCCTGACCTTGTTGATGGTGGCCTGGTCGACGCCGCCGGTCAGCGCGCGTCCGCCGTCCCACTGCGGGTTGCAGGTGCCGTTGCTGAGCACGAAGGCGAGGGTGAACCACTTCACGCCGGTGGCGTTCATGATCGTGGTCGGGTCGGGCGGGTTGCCCCAGCCGTTGTAGAGGTACGGCGCCACGGCCTGCACGCCGTTGGCGGGCGGCGGGCTGGTCGGCGGTGTGCCGCCGCCGACCGGCAGCGTCCACTTCTGGTTGGCGGAGCCGGAGCAGTCCCAGATCTGCAGCCGGGTGCCGTTGGCCGAACTGGGGCCCGTCGCGTCGAGGCAGCGGCCGGAGCCGGCGTTGACCAGTTGTCCGCCGCTGGCGGTCCACTTCTGGGCGTTGCTGCCGTTGCAGTCGTAGAGCTGCACCTTCGTGCCGTTGGCGGTGCCCGCGGCGGTGACGTCCATGCACTTGCCGAGCGCCCGGAGCGTACTGTCGGAGCCCACCGTCCAGGACTGGGCGGCCGTGCCGTTGCAGTCGTAGAGCTGCACCGCGGCGCCGTTGGCGCTGCTCGCGCTCGCGATGTCGACGCACTTGCCGCCGTAGCCGGTGATCGCGCCCGACGGGTCGGCGCCCGAGGCCTGGGTGATGCCGAAGGTGCCCAGGGTGCCTGCGGCCAGGGCGGTGGCGAGCAGGATGGCGTGTTGTCGTCTCATCAGCCGTTCACGGTCCACTTCTGGTTGGCGGTGCCGGAGCAGGTCCAGATCTGCAGCCGGGTGCCGTTGGCGGAACTGTTGCCTGTCGCGTCGAGGCACTTGTTCGCCGCGGGATTGACGATGTCGTGGGCGGCGGTGACGGTCCATTTCTGGGCGTTGCTGCCGTTGCAGTCGTAGAGCTGCACCTTCGTGCCGTCGGCGGTGCCGGCCGCGGCCACGTCCATGCACTTGCCGAGCGCCCGGATCGTGCCGTCGGAGCCCACCGTCCAGGACTGGGCGGCCGTGCCGTTGCAGTCGTAGAGCTGCACCGCGGCGCCGTTGGCGCTGCTCGCGCTCGCGATGTCGACGCACTTGCCCGCGAGGCCGGTGATGGCGTGGCCGGTGCCGGTGCCGCCGCCCGAGGTGTCGGAGGTGGTCACATGGACGTAGTCGACCACGAGCTGCTGCGGGAAGGCGGTGCTGCCGTCGGGGTCGCCGGGCCAGTAGCCGCCGACCGCGAGGTTCATGATGAGGTAGAAGGGGTGGTCGAACACCCAGCGGTTGCCGCCCACGTCGGCGGGCGTGCGGGTCTCGTAGACGTTGCCGTCCACCGACCACTTGATCGAGTTGGGCGCCCAGTCGACGGCGAAGGTGTGGAAGGCGTCGGAGAAGCTCTGCCCGTTGGGCAGCGTGTAGCCGGCGCCGATGCCGGCCGAGCCGGAGTAGCCGGGGCCGTGGATGGTGCCGTGGACGCTGCCGGGCTCGAAGCCGACGTTCTCCATGATGTCGATCTCGCCGCTGTTGGGCCAGCCGGCCGAGCCGATGTCGTTGCCGAGCATCCAGAACGCCGGCCACATGCCCTGGCCGCGCGGCAGCTTCATCCGGGTCTCGAAGTGGCCGTAGGCCTGGGTGAATTTCTGCGGGGTGGACAGCCGGGCCGAGGTGTACTGGCAGGTGCCGTACCAGCACTGGTAGTTGGCCGGATTCTCCTTGCGGGCGGTGATGACCAGGTCGCCCTGGCCGTCGAGGGCCGCGTTGTGGGTGCCGCTCGTGTAGTACTCGCGCTCGTGGTTGTTGACGTTGTCACCGGTCTCGTAGCCCCATTTGGAGCTGTCGACCGCGCTGCCCGCGGCGCCGTTGAAGTCGTCGGCGAAGGTGGCGGCGGCGGCGGCCGGCGCCGCTGCGGGCACGGCGGCGGCCCGCGCGGGGGACGCGGTCTGCTGGAGCAGGCCGCCGACCAGCAGGGCGGCTGCGGCCAGCAGCGGGAGGGGGCGTATCCGTCTGAACCGTCGGGTGGGGGGTGATGCCGACATGCCGGACTCCTCGGTAGGGGCGGCGGAAGAACACAGGACCCAGAGCAGTCATGCTCCTGACATTCGGCGAGCCGGACCGCACCCCGGGCGGATGCTGCTCACCCGGGGCGGACTTCGCTCACGTCTTAGTTCAGGACGTGATTTAAATGGCCGGGCGAAGTGCCGTCAATACTTCCGACAAAGGTCTGTACCAAGAACTTCCCGCGGACCCCTCACAGTTCTCTGCGCCGCACCAGCACTGCCAGTACCAGCACCCCGGGCACCAGCGGCAGCCAGGCCGTCACCAGCCGGTAGCCCAGGACGGCGGAAGTGGCGGCGACCGCGGAGGCGCCGGCGGTGACCAGCGCGAGGCCGAGGGCCGCGTCCAGCGAGCCGAGGCCGGCCGGCGTCGGCAGCCAGCCGGCCGCGGTGCTGGCGAACAGGTACGCCACCACGACCCCGCTCACCGGCACCGGCGCGTGCAGCGCGCGCACCACCGAGACCACCACGGCCGCGTGCATGGCGGGGAAGGCCAGCGAGCCGCCCCACAGCGCCACCACCCGGGCCCGGTTGCCGTGCAGCACGCGGACGTCGCGGGCGACCGAGCCGAGGAAGTCCCGCAGCCGGTCGCGCAGCCGGCGGGCGCACCGGGTCAGCACCACGCCGCCCGCCACGAGCGCCGCCACCACCCCCGCGATCACCAGCGGGTGGTCGGGGACCTCGGGCCCGCCGCCGGTGACCCGGTGCAGGTGCAGGGCGCCGGGGAAGAGCGCGAGCACCGCGAGCAGCAGCGCGACCCGGCCGATCACCGCGGCGCAGGCGCGTACCGCGAGCGCCGCCACCGAACGGGTCGGGCTCAGCCCCCTGCGCACCAGGAACCGCAGGTTGACGGCGTTGCCGCCGACGCCGGCCGGCAGCACGTGGTTGGCGGCCGACGCGGCGAACTGCGCGGCCAGCAGCAGCCCGGCCGGCAGCCGTTCGACGACCGCGCCCTGCTGGGCGGTGGCCGAGCAGACCCAGGTCATGAAGGCGGCGCAGCAGGCGACCGCGAGCCACTCGCCGTCCGCGGCGCCGAGCTGGCCGGCGCTGGAGCCGATCATCGCCCACTTGCTGGACACCAGCACCGCGACCGCGACCACCGGCAGCAGCACCGCCATCGACCGGACAGAAGCGCGTTGCCAGCCGGCACCCTCGTTGCGGGCGATGGACACGGGGACTCCTCGTCGCGTGGGGCACGGCGACGGGGCGCCGCAGGGAGCGGGACAGCGGTCCTGGCGGTGGTGGGGGAACGGGACCGGGCAGGGGGGACGGGCGGAGCGGGGCAGGGGCGGGTGGGCGGCCGGAACGGAAGCGGACGCTCCACCCAGGTTAGGCGGCGACGGGGGCCGCGTCCCACCCGCACACGGCCACCTGGGTCAACGTCTGACAAACAGCTGTTGACGACTCGGTGCGCGACCGGCCGCGGGCAGCGCCTGCCGGAGCCGTACGGGACCGGGGCCGCGGTGGATCAGGGCGGATCGGGGCATGCCGGACCGCCGGCCCGCGCTGGCTGCGCGGACCGGCGGTCCTGCTTTCTCTTCCTTCGGCGAGGCCGACCGCGGTGAGAGGGCCGCGGACCGGCCGTTCAGGGGGTCAGCGGATCACGCGGCCGGCGCGGTCCACTGCTGGTTGGCGGCGCCGGTGCAGTCCCAGATCTGCAGCCGGGTGCCATTGGCCGAACTCGGCCCCGTCGCGTCCAGGCATCTGCCGGACTGCGGATTGACCAGGGTGTTGCCGGCGCCTCTGGTCCACACTTGCGAGCCGGTGCCGTTGCAGTCGTAGAGCTGCACCTGACTGCCGTTGGCGGTGCCGGCCGACGCGACGTCCAGGCACTTGCCGAGCGCCTGGAAGGTGCTGCCCGAGGCGGTCCAGGACTGGGCGGTGCTGCCGTTGCAGTCGTAGAGCTGCACGGCGGTGCCGTTGGCGCTGCTGCCGCTCGCGACGTCGACGCACTTGCCGCCGTAGCCGGTGATGGTGCCGGTGTGGCCGCCGGTGTTCCCGCCCGTGCCGGGGGTGCCGGCCCAGGTGAAGGTCGCCGAGGCGCCGCCGGGCAGCGAGTACGAGAAGTTCTCGTTGCCCCAGTTGACCCGCAGGGTCTGCGCGGACGACGACTCGTTGTACGCGATGAGCGCCTTGGAGCCGTCCGGGTTGCGCCAGGCGACGTTGCGGATCGTGGAGTTGTCGGTGGAGGCGATCCGGGTTGCGCCGGGCTTCACGAACTTGGTGAGCTGGCCCATCGTGTAGTACTCGATCGTGTAGTCCACCTGTCCGCTGCGGCTGTCACCGTTGTGCACGGTGATCAGGCCCGTGCAGGTGCCGCAGCCGCCGTTGTGCGGACCCATGTTCTGATCGACCGCCAGGCTCCACTTGACCCAGCTCTGGCCCCAGTTGCGGGTGTAGTCGATCAGGTTCTCCATGTCCTCCTTCTGCTGGTTGGCGATCCAGGTGCCGCCGGAGTGCTCGGTGTCGAACGCCGGCAGGGTCGGGTACTGGTTGTGGACGGTGGTCTGCTCCCCGACGCTGCCGCCGTAGCCGTGCCAGGCGATCCCGCCGAAGTTGGGGTCGTTGCGCACGGCGGCGTCGGTGACGGTGGGGGCCGCGTAGCTGTCGTAGGTGTCCCAGTTCCAGTCCAGCGCAAGGACCTTGGTGGACAGCCCCGCGGTGTGCAGCGCGGGCAGCAGGTTGGTCTTGGTGAAGTACGCCAGCCCGGTGCCGTTCCACTGCGCCGACGGGTAGCCGCTGCAGCAGGTGGGCTCGTTCTGCACGGTGATGTAGTCCACCGGGACGCCCTGCGCCTGGTACGCCTGGAGGTACTTGACGAAATACTGCGCGTAGGCGGCGTAGTACTGCGACTGGAGCCAGCCCTGGCTGTAGGCGCCGTTGTCCTTCATCCACGGCGGCGGGGTCCAGGGGGTGCCCATGACCTTGACGTTCGGGTTGAGTTGCCGCGCCTGCTTGGTGAGCGGGACGACGTCTGCCAGGTCGTGGGCGATGGAGAAGTGCGCGAGGCTCGCGTCGGTCTGGCCCGCGGGCATGTCGTCGTACGTGTAGTTGCCGCGCGCCAGGTCGGAGGCGCCCATCGGGTTGCGCAGGAAGCCGATGCCGATCCCGTTGACCGGGTCGAACAGCTTCTGCATGACGGTGTTGCGGGTCGACGCCGACAGTGCGCCGCTGCTGTTCATCAGCCAGGCGGCGGTGTCGGTGAACGACGCGCCGCCGCCGGTGAACTGCTGGTAGGTGGTGCCCTCGTCCACCGTCACGTTCTGGCCGGAGCCGCCGGTGCCCGAACCGAAGGACAGCGGTGCCTGCTGCTCCAGGCCCTTGACGACGTTGCGGCCGCCGGAGTCGTTGGTGGTGGTGAGGTAGACCTGCACGCTCTCGCCCGCGGCGTGCGCGGTCGCGGGTACGGCGAGCATGGGGGTGATCGCCGCTGCCGCGGCGGTGAGCGTCCCGACGATGACGCGTCGCAGTCGGGATCCGGAGGATCTGCCCGTGTGGGGCCGGGTTGCTGCGCTCATGGGTCGTTGCCTTTCTCGGCACGATGGCATGGGCCTGACATGGTCAAGCGTGCAGCGAGGGGGTTTGCACGCTTGTTTCACACCTTGTTTCACGACTTATATCGCGACGTGATTTAACTAGGGCGCATCACGCCCGTCAAGGGATCGCACGCTGGGCACCGGGCTGAAACAGCATGTAACACACGGTGGTTGACCGCTTCAGCGGACATCGCGGGGCAGGCGCCCCGGCCCGCCACGGGAGGCGCGCTACGCCCCGCAGGGCGCGGTGCTGCCGCGCGGCACCAGGGCGGGCGGCGGCAGGAGGATGTCGGGGACGGGGGTACCGTCGATGAGCGAGAGCAGCGCCGTCGCGGCCCGCTCGCCGTACTCCATCACCCGCCGGCTGACCGCGGTCAGCGCGGGATGCACCAGCCGGCACAGCTCGCTGTCGTCCCAGGCGACCAGCGACAGCCGGCCGGGCACCGCGACGCCCATCTCCTGGGTGACGCTCAGCGCGGCCACCGCCATCACGTCGTTGTCGTAGACGATCGCGGTGGGCCGCAGCGACCCGGACAGCAGCCGCCGGGTGGCCCGCGCGCCGTCCTCGCCCGAGTAGTCGGTGTAGACGCACGGCACACCGTCCAGGCCGAGTTCGGCCGTGGCCGCGTCGAAGGCCTCGCCGCGCTCCCTGGTGTGCACGAAGTGCGCGGGGCCGGCGACCCGGGCGATCCTGCGGTGGCCCAGCGCGGCCAGATACGCCAGGGTCTCGCGCACCGCGGCCCCGTCGTTGATCCACACCGACGGCACGCCCGAGGTGACCGACGCGTGGCCGATCACGACCGCCGGCAGGCCGAGTTCCGCGACCAGGGCGAGCCGGCGGTCCTGCTCGCGCAGGTCGACCAGCAGCACCCCGTCGACCCTGCGCTCCCCCCACCAGCGCCGGTAGGCGGCCTCCTCGGCCCTGGCGTCGTCGGTGACCTGGAGCAGCAGCGCGGTACCGGTGGGGGCCAGGCCGGCCTCGACACCGGAGATCAGCTGCATGAAGAACGGCTCGATGCCCAGCACCCAGGCCGGCCGGTCCACGACCAGGCCGATCGCGCCGCTGCGCCCGTCGGACAGGGCGCGGGCGGCGCTGCTGGGGTGCCAGCCCATCCGCGCGGCGATCTCCACGATCCTCGCCCTGGTCTGCTCGGAGACGCCCGCCTTGCCGTTCAGCGCATAGGACACGGCGCCCTTGGACACGCCTGCGGCCTCGGCGATGTCGGCGATGGTGGGACGCTTCTTGGGGCTCAATTCGGCCTCGATACGGCAGGGCGGCCCGCGGGCCGTGAACGGCGGGTTCGGCTGGGCGGTGGGTGTGATCGGCCCGCACACCTTAACAACGCCGAACCCCGCCCGGCACGGCTGTGCGGTCCCGGCACCCGCCGGTCGCGCTCAACCGGTTGAGCGCGCGCCGATCATGCCAGGACCGCCGAGATCTCCAGCCGTACGTAGTCCGCGACCGGCTCGGCGAGCCGGCCGGCCACGGCCGTGACGAACGGTTCGCGGTCGGCGTCGGCCATCGCGTCCAGGTGGGCGCCGAGGATCACGGTGGCCAAATACGCCTCGAACTGCCCGCCCGGCTCGAACCTGGCGGGGTCGGGGCGCAGCGCCACCTCGATGCCGGTGAAGCCGGCCGCCGCGAGGCGCCGCCGGGTGTCCTCGGCGCCGGCGAAGTCCCACATGCCGGGGGCGCCGCCGAGGACGTCGGCGACGGCCGCGCTGACCGCCGCGATATTGCCCCGGCCGCCGCACTCGGCGACCAGCCGGGCGCCGGGCCGCATCCGGGCGGCCAGCGACGAGAAGAGCGCGGCGTGGTCCTCGATCCAGTGGAAGGCGGCGACACTGAAGACCGCGTCGACCTCGCCGTCGAAGGGCAGCGGCCCGGTCAGGTCGGCGTGCACGACCTCGACCCGGTCGAGCCGGCCGGCCAGCCGCTCGCGCAACTGGTCCAGCATGCGGACCGATCCGTCCACCGCCACCACCCGGCCGTCCGGCAGCAGGTCGAGCAGCCCCTCGGTGTCGCGGCCGGTGCCGCAGCCCGCGTCGAGCACCCGCTCGTCACCCTTGAGCGGCAGCCTGGCCAAGGTGCGCCGCCCCCAGCCCAGATGCGGCAGCGGCAGCGCGTCGTAGGTCTTCGCGTCCCATTCCCGAGGCATGGCGTGGTGCTCCCGTCGTCACTTCCCGCCACGGCGCGGCGAGTTCCGGCGTCACGCTACGCCCGCCGTCCGTATCGTGACACCGTCATCTCACATTACGAGAGGCGCTCTGGCTGCGCCTGCGCCGACCAGGCCGGTTTGCGGTCCTTGTCGACCAGGGCGGCGCGTACGCCCTCGTGGAAGTCGGCGGTGCGGGCGGTACGGCACGCCAGGTCGAGTTCGCGGGCCAGGCACTCCTCCAGTGTCGAGCCGGCGCCCGCCCGCAGCAGGCCGGCGGTGATCGCCAGGCTCGCCGGCGAGGCCGCGTCCAGCAGGGCGAGCGTGTCGTCCGCCCACTCCCGCTGCCCCTCCTCGGCCGCCAGCCGCGCGCGCAGCTGCGGCAGGCCGGGCGCGGAGAAGCACCGGGCGACCGCGTCCGCGTGCCCGGCCGGCGGCGCGGGCGGAGCGGCGAAGCGGCGCAGTACGGCGTCGGGGTCGGCGGCTCCCGCGCCGGTCAACTCGGCCTCCAGCGCGGGCAGGCCGGCCGCGGGCACATGGTGCGTGCCGAGCCCGCACGCCACGGCGGCCCGACCGGTGACGCGGGCTCCGGTGAGCCCCAGATACCAGCCGTAGGCACCCGGCAGCCGCGGCAGGAAGTAGCTCGCGCCGATGTCGGGGAAGAAGCCGATGCCGGTCTCCGGCATGGCCAGCGACGCGCGTTCGGTCACCACCCGCGCCGAGCCGTGCACCGAGATGCCCAGACCGCCGCCCATCGCGTACCCGTCGATCAGGGCGGTGTACGGCTTGGGGTAGCCGGCGATCAGCGCGTTCAGCCCGTATTCGGCGGTGAAGTAGGCACGCACCGCGGTGTCGTCGCCCGCCATGCCCGCCGCCCGTACCGCGAGGATGTCGCCGCCCGCGCAGAACGCCTTCGGCGAGGCGCTGCGGACGACCACGGACCGTACGGCGGGATCGTCGCGCCACGCGGTGAGGGCGCGGGTCATGAGGCGGACCATCGTGAGGTCCAGGGCGTTCAGCGCGGCCGGGCGGGCCAGTTCGACGACGCCGGCGCCGGCGGGCGTGACATGCGTCCGCACGGGCTCCTCCGTCCGGACCTGGTCGCCGGGACGGGCGGGTGCGGCGGGGTCGGCGGGCTCGGGCATGCTGCTCCCTGTGTTGTGCGATGCCCTTCGCGGGCCGCGGCTCCATGAAAACACCCGGTCCGCGCCGCCGGTCAGGCCAGGCCGCCGGACCTCCCGCCGGGGCGGGGCCGGGGAACGGGCGTGCCCGAGGGGGCGGACGGCATCCCCGGGGGATTGATAGGCTCCGCGTGAGCCGTGACTGGCGCGCTGGGATGGGGTCAACCATCGGGGAGCGGCTCGCTGTACTCACAGAGCCGTGCGCCTGGGCCGTCCCGTTGACGACGACGAACGACGACCGGAGGACCACCATGGCGGAGCCGTACAGCACAGAGTCGATCGCCTTCCGCAGCGCGCTCGAAGTGATCCGGGGGGTCGAGCCGCGGGTCGCGGAGGCCATCGCCGCGGAGCTCACCGACCAGCGCGAGATGCTCAAGCTGATCGCCAGCGAGAATTACGCCTCCCCCGCCGTGCTGCTGACGATGGGCAACTGGTTCAGCGACAAGTACGCCGAGGGCACGGTCGGCCGCCGCTTCTACGCGGGCTGCCGCAATGTCGACACCGTCGAGGCGCTGGCGGCCGAGCACGCCCGCAGCGTCTTCGGCGCCGCGCACGCGTACGCGCAGCCGCACTCCGGGATCGACGCGAACCTCGTGGCCTTCTGGGCGGTGCTCTCGCAGCGGGTCGAGACGCCGGGCCTGGCAAGGGCCGGGGTGCGCCAGGTCAACGACCTGTCGGAGCAGGACTGGGCGCAGTTGCGGTCCGAGTTCGGCAACCAGCGCATGCTGGGCATGTCGCTGGACGCCGGCGGCCACCTCACGCACGGCTTCCGGCCGAACATCTCCGGCAAGATGTTCGACCAGCGCAGCTACGGCACCGACCCGGAGACCGGGCTGCTCGACTACGAGGCGCTGCGCGCGACGGCCCGCGAATTCCGCCCGCTGATCATCGTGGCGGGCTACTCCGCCTACCCCCGGCTGGTGAACTTCCGCATCATGCGGGAGATCGCCGACGAGGTGGGCGCGACCTTGATGGTCGACATGGCCCACTTCGCGGGGCTGGTCGCCGGCAAGGTGCTGACCGGCGACTTCGACCCGGTGCCGCACGCGAACATCGTCACGACCACCACCCACAAGTCGCTGCGCGGCCCGCGCGGCGGCATGGTGCTGTGCGACGACTCGCTCGCCGAGCACGTGGACCGGGGCTGCCCGATGGTGCTCGGCGGACCGCTGCCGCATGTGATGGCGGCGAAGGCGGTGGCGCTGGCGGAGGCGTCCCGGCCGGAGTTCCGTGACTACGCGCGGCAGATCGTGGACAACGCGCGGGCGCTGGCCGAGGGCCTGCTCACCCGCGGCGCGAAGCTGGTCACCGGCGGCACCGACAACCACCTGGTGCTGATCGACGTGTCGGGCTACGGCCTGACCGGGCGGCAGGCCGAGGCGGCGCTGCTGGACGCGGGCATCGTCACCAACCGCAATTCGGTGCCGCAGGACCCGAACGGCGCCTGGTACACCTCGGGGATCAGGATCGGCACCCCGGCGCTGACCACCCGCGGCCTCGGCGTGCGGGAGATGGACGAGATCGCCGGGCTGATCGACACCGTGCTGTCGGGGACGACGGCCGCGGCGGCGCCCAAGGGCGGGCTGTCGAAGGCGCACCACGTCCTGGACTCCGCGGTCGCCGACCAGGTCGCCAAGCGGGCGACGGACCTGCTGGCCGGCTTCCCGCTCTACCCGGGCATCGATCTGAGCTGACCGCCCGCGCGGGCGTGCGAAAGGGGGGGGCGCCCCGGCCGGTCGGCGGGGCGCCCCCCCTTTCGCACGCCCGCGGGTCAGTCGAACGACCAGAGCACGCCGTGGCCGGCGACGGTCAGCGCGGCCTGGATCGCGAGGGCCGCCACGCCGAGGGCGAGGCCGAGCACCGCTCGGCCCCGGCGGCGGGTGCCGCGGGCCAGCGCGGTGAGCGCGAGCACGATCGCGGCCGGGCCGAGCACCAGGTTGAGGACCAGCAGGCCGGGCAGGCCGAGCAGGAAGGAGGCGACGGCCATGCCGTCGGCGTCACGGGTGGGCGCGGCCGGTGCGCCGGTCGCGGCCGGGTGGGCTGCGGTGTTCACGGTGTTCCCTCCAGGAACGCTCACGGTGAGCGGGCGGTTCGGGACGCGCGGACGCAGGTGTCGCGGCGGACGCGCGGCCGGACGCGGCGCGGCAGGTACGTACGCGCCGCGGGCGGACGTCAGTTGCGGCGCCGGGCGGCGGCCTCGCGTACCGCGAAGGCGAGCAGCCAGGCGGCGATGGCGGCGGACGCGACGGTGAAAGCGGTGAGCGAGATGTGGGCGGCGGCTCCCATCACGACGCCGATGCCCAGCAGGAGGATGACGAGACTCATATCGGCTGCACCTCCGGGGAGTTGGAGTTTGGGGTAACACTTGTTCACTGAGTCCGAGTCTACAGTGGCGGGACTGGGCGAACGGTTGTTTACTGAATGACATGAGTCACACGCCAGCGACCCGGCAGATCCGACCAGGGGTCCGGCAGGCCCAGAAGGAGCAGACCCGGCAGGCGCTGCTGGACGCCGGTCTGCGGCTGCTCGACCGGCAGAGCCTGAGCAGCCTGGGGCTGCGCGAGGTCACCCGGGCGGTAGGCGTCGCGCCGACCGCCTTCTACCGGCACTTCCCCGACATGGCGGCACTGGGCGTGGCCCTGGTCGGCGAGGCACTGGGCAGCCTGCACACGGTGATCAGGGACGCGATGGCCGGCGGGCAGGACGCGGAGCGGCTGATCGACCGTACGGTGGCGGTCACCGCGGCCTACGTGGACGAGCACCGGGCGCACATCCGGTTCATCGCCCGCGAGCGTTACGGCGGGGTGCGGCCGGTGCGCGAGGCGATCGCGGCGGAATTGGGGCGCTTCACCGACGAGGTGGCCGCCGGGCTCGCGACGCAGCCGGTGTCGGCGGGCTGGAGTGCGGCGGATCTGCGGGTGCTGGCCGCGCTGTACGTGGACCACATGGTGATGACGGCCGCGGCGCTCATGGAGGCGCCGCAGGAGGATCCGGCGGCCCGCGAGGTGATCACCCGCACGGCTCGGCTGCAAATGCAGATCATCAGCCTGGGACGCAGCCACTGGCCGACCGGGCGGGCCTGAGCGCCGCACGGCCTCGGGGCGCGGGCGGGGCGGCCTGATCGCTTTGCCCGCGTATGGGCGCAGATGGGGCGCTTTTCGCCGGCGCGAACGGTGAACCGCCCGCGCCGGCGCCCTCCCCCGGTGTCGCCGCACCTCCCCTGCGCGGGCGAACCCGGCACCCTCAGGCACCGTTGCCCCCGATCATGGCCCGGGAGGTTCGCCTCAGGGGAGGACACAACGCGACAGCTCGCGGACAGAACGCGCCAGGCCGGGCGTAGCCTGGGAGAGCGCTCCCCACCTGCGGCAGAACGCCGCGGACCGCAGATTTGCCGAGGTGCCTGGCATGCCGTCCCCCGAGCCGTCGCCGCCCGCCGCCGAGCCGGCCGGGGCCGCCGAGCTGACCGAATGCGTCGTGGTGCCCCGGTTCATCGCCCGGGCCGTCGCCCGCGACACAGCGGAAGCCGAGTCGCTGGTACGGGCCGCGGGGCTGCCGACCATACTGAGCGCCCCGGTCACCGCCCGCACCCCGTCGGCCGGCACCTTCCGGCTGTGGCGCGAGGTGCTGGCCCGCACCGGGCGGCCCGACGCGGGCCTGCTGGCCGGCGCCCGCTACCGGCACGGGCTGTTCGACCTGGTCGACTACCTGATCAGCACCGCGCCCACGCTGGGCGAGGGGCTGGCGCTCGCCGCCGCGCACATCCATGTGGTGAGCAGCAACTCCCGGATCACCACCGAGGAGTGCGGTGACGAGGTCACCATCGGCTACGACATCCTGCGCCCGGACGACGACGTACGGAGCGTGGCGGCCGAGTTCGTCCTCGCGGTGCTCACCGAGCACATGCGGCACGGCACCGGGAGAGCGCTCTCTCCGACCCGGGTGTCGTTCACCCACCGGGCGCCGCGGCGGACGGCCGGCCACACCGACTACTTCGGCACCGCCACCCTCGACTTCGGCGCCCCCGCCGACACGATCACCCTGCACCGCAAGGAGCTGGAGCTGCCGATGGCCACCGCGGATCCGGCGCTCGCCGCGATCATCATGCGGTGCGCCGCCGCCTACCCGCCGCCGCGGCAGGGTCCGGTCGGCCCACTGCCGGGTCTGCGGGCCGCGATCCTGGCCCAGCTCGGCGACGGCCGCCCGTCGCTGGCCGGCACCGCCCGCGGACTCGCGGTCAGCCCGCGCACCTTGCAGCGGCGGCTCGCCGAGGCCGACACCACCTGGCGTGCCGAACTCGACGCCGTACGCAGGGAGCGCTCGGCGGGCCTGCGCCGCACCGGCTCGGAGTCCGCCCAGCGCGCCGCCGCCCGGCTCGGCTTCGCCGAACCGCGGTCACTGCGCCGGGCGATGCACCGCTGGCAGACCCTCGACGCCGACGGCACACCCCTGCCGGGGCGGGAGGAGTGAGCCGCTTGGGCCGCAGCGGCCGTCCGGCCCGTTCATCTCGGCTGAGCAGGGGAGAAGCACACATGCCCGAGCACGTCGCCGTGTTCACCGCGACCGCCGGCTACCGGCACGACTCGATCGGCGCGGGGGTGGCCGCGCTCGCCGGACTCGCCGCGGCCGAGGGGCTGTCGGTGCGGCACACCGAGGATCCGCGGGAGCTGGAAAGGCAGTTGGCGAACCGCTGCGCGGCCGTGGTCTTCCTGTCCCCCACCGGCGAGGTGCTGGACGACGACGCCCGGCGCGCGCTGCGGGCGTACGTCACCGGCGGCGGCGGCTTTCTCGGCGTGCATGCCGCGACCTGCGCCGAATACGACTGGCCGTGGTACGGCGAGCTGACCGGGGCGCGCTTCACCGGGCATCCCGCGGTGCAGACCGCCGCGGTGACGGTGGAGGACCGGGACCACCCGGCCACCGCGCATCTGCCGCGCGAGTGGGAGTGGACCGACGAGTGGTACGACTTCGGGGCGAGCCCGCGCGGCGCCGGGGTGCGGGTGCTGGCGTCGGTGGACGAAGGGCGGTACGAGGGCGGCACGATGGGCGCCGACCATCCGCTGGTGTGGTGTCGGCGGGTGGGTGCGGGCCGGTCGTTCTGCACCGCGCTCGGGCACTCCGAATCGGCCTACGCCGACCCTGACTTCCGTGCGCACCTGCGCGGGGCGCTGCTGTGGTCCGCGGGGCGCGCGCACGAGTGACCCGCCCTGCGAGGGGGCGCGAAAACCGGCCGCACGCCCGGAATTGTCGTCGTTCACGGGCGCAATCGGCGACGGCACTACTACCCTGAGTCGCCGGGTGGGTTGAGTACGGCGGAAGCCGGGAGGACCGTATGGACGTGGAAGGCGCGGACACGGCAGAACCCGAGCGCTCGGGCGGTGTGCCGTCCGAACAGCTGGCCGGATTGCTCGAGCGGGCGGACAACGGCGTCGCGGCGGCACGCGAACTCGGCGCCGTGCGCTTCGCGTTGATGCACTACTGCGGTCTCCAGTCGTGCCGCCACACCAAGGGTCCGCCGCGGCGGATGAACCGGCGGACCTTCCGGCACAGCTTCCTGCTGCCGGACGGCACCGTGCGGGTGGTGTGGGAGCTGGAGCACGACACGGGCGCCGACGCTCTGCCGCACCGCTCGGTCTTCACCGAGCAGGAGGGGCTGACGCTCGCCGAGTGGGAGGTCGACATGGCCTTCGGCGGGACGAACGGCCCGCAGGAGCTGCCGTACGACCCGCGCGGCGGCGTGATCCGGCCCGAGCGCGGCGCCGAGGACCTGGACGCGCTGCTCGCGGCGGGCCGCCCGGAGAACGCTCTCCGGCGGGCCTACACCGAGGGCGACTCCGCCGAGCACGCCAGGCGGCTGCTGCGCCGGGCGGCCAACGCCGGGGCACCCGGCAGCGAGGTCGGGATCCGGCTGCGCGCGGCCATCGCGCACGACATCAGCATCGTCACCCGCAGAAGCGCGCTGGTGGCCGGCCGCCATGTGTCCTGGTCGCTGTACGAGCACGCGTTCCTGCTGCTGGACGGCAGCGAGGTGAGCCTGTGGGAGATCGACCACACCCGCACGCCGAGCGGCGACCCGGTGTGCGAGGTCTACGCGTCGCAGGACGCCGCGCTCGACACCGCGATCCGGCGGATCGAGGCCGGCTGACGGCGGCGGGTCAGCGTACGGACGCGGCGGGGCCGGGGCCCGCGCCGCCCGCGCGCCCGACGGCGGCGGCGAGCGCGGCGGCGCTGATCAGCTCCTCATGGGTGCCGGGGCTGCCGCAGGCGTAGGCACCGGAGACCGATCCGGCCAGCACGCAGTCCTCCAGCGCGGCGCCCGAGAAGCGGGCGTGCAGGAAGGCGGTGAGGAAGGCGTCGCCCGCGCCGTTGCTGTCCACCACTGGCCGCTCGGGCGCGACGGCGGGGAAGTGCCGTGGCCTGCTGTCGCCGCGCTCCATCACCTGGCAGCCGGCGGCCCCGTCGGTGGCCACCACCAGGGCGGCCCTGCCCTGGTCCAGGATCTGCCGCATGACCGCGGGAATGCGCTCTCCGACGGTGGCGGCGCTGAGGAAGACCAGGTCGGCGCCATAGGCCCACGGGTGCGCCGAGCCGTCCTCGCCGTCCCAGGCGTGCAAATCGGTGGAGACCGTACGGCCGAGCCGCAGGGCGTCGGCGAAGACCGGCTCCGCGTGCGGTGAGCGGGAGATGTGCACATGGCGGGCGCGTTCGAGAAGCGGCAGGTAGAAGCTGCCGGGCAGCCGCAGCCCGTACGGGTGGCGGCCGTCGTAGAAGGAGAAGCGGCGTCCTTCGCGGTCGACCAGGTTGACGCTGCGCGGGGTGCCGGCCGGCGCCGGCAGATGGCTGAAGTCCAGCCCGGCGGCGGCGTAGCGGTCCAGGATCATCCGGCCCTGCGGGTCGTCACCGAGGAAGTCGATGAATTTCGTGGCCAGGCCGAGCGCGTGGAAGCCCAGCGCCACGCCGTTCCCGGTGTGCGCCACGTAGTCCCTGATCGGCGGGACACCGAGGAAGTCGCCGCTCGGCACGGCCAGTTCGTCCACCAGGACGATGGTGTCGACCCCGGCGCCGCCGACCACCAGCACGTCGTAGGCCGGGCCGGTCGGTGCGGTGGTCATCGGCGTGCTCTCCGTCGTGGTCCAACGCGGGGCGCCGCGCTGCACATTGCAGCAAGATCCTACCGAAACGCCCGGCCGCCGCACCCGATCATGGTGCGCGCTGATCGCCGCGCCCGTCGTCCGGGCCGCGGGGCGGTTCATCGTGGCCGCGCCGCCGCCCGTCCTGGTGCTCGGGCTGCGCCGCCTGCGGCGGCTCCTCGTGGCCGGTCAGCGCGATCAGCGACAGCCGGGACAGCGGCGGCAGGGGCCCCTGGCGGCCCGCCCGGCGCCAGGCGACGGCCACCGTCAGCCGGAACATCTTCCTGGCCGCGTACAGCAGCAGCGCGGCGAGCGGGAGTTCGGCGGCGACCGCGGTCACGATCGACCCGGTCAGCTCGTTGCTGTTCCAGTCCAGCACGATGTCGAACCACGCGTCGCAGCACAGCAGGGTGGCGGTCGCCACGGCCCACGGGACGAAGATCTGCAGGCGCCGCCAGGCGCACAGCGCGGTGATGCCGATCGCGACGACCAGCGCGGCGTCGAAGCCGACCCAGGCGTAGCGCCAGTTGCTGACCGTCCGCCGGGTCGGCAGGCTCACCGACAGGTAGGCGATCCACGGGATGAGGAAGAGGAAGCTTCCGGTGATGACGGCGAGGAACATCCTCCGCATGTGACGCACATGCGGGTCGTTCGGCGACGGGACCTCTGGCAGCATGCCGTCCACTGTGCCCGACCGGCCGCGGGGACCGCCGTGCCTCGCCGGACCACGGTCACTTCGTTGCCGTGCCGGGCGCTGGACGTCCGCCCGGCCGGGTGCGGGATGCCCGCCGGGCCGCTGCTCGACGCCCGCCCGGCCGGGCGCTGGACTGTCCGCCGGCCAGGCCCCTCTTTCGCTCGTCGGCGGACCGCGCGCCGCCCTCGGACGCGCGGTCCTGCTTCTCATGGCGCTCAGGACGCGGAAACTGTCACACCGGCCCCATCCGCACCCCGGGCCGGCAGGGCGGACGGGGCCGGGCGGTTCAGTGCGGGAACACCGCGGGGTCGGCGTTGTGGACCAGTTCGAGTGCCTGCTGCGGGAACCACTTGCCCGCCGCGGGGTCCTGGTAGCCGCGCTCGGGGTCGTTGGGGCCCGCGGTGCCGCGGGTGCACTGGCCGTCGGACTCACCGGGGATCTTCACCCAGAGCCTGGCGTCCTGGAGCGGGTCGCCGGTGCTGAGGGTCGGGCGGGCGCCGAGGCCGCGTCCTGGCGGGTTGCACCAGTCCTGGGCGTCGGTGTAGACGCCGGCCGGCGCGACCCAGGGGCCCTGGCCGTTGCGGCTGGTGTCGGCGACGTAGTGCTTCATGGCGGAGGGCGCGGTGTGGACGTTGGCGTCCAGCCAGGCCTGGGCGTCGTTCACCGGCCAGTACTGGTTGGGGCAGGCGGACGCGGCGCCGCCGGCGGAGACGTAGGCCAGACAGGACGAGACGAGCTTGCCGTACCAGGCGATCTCGCTGTCGGAGCGGTAGTTGGAGATGTTGAGGTAGAAGCCGGTGGCGTCGTCGACGCCGCCGGCGATCAGCCGCGGCACGATGTCGTTGATGCTGTGCCAGCCGCTGTGGCCCGCGTCCAGGTAGACCTTGGTGCCGGAGAGCGGTTCCAGGGCGGTCACGGCGTAGTGGATCTGGGCGTAGCGCTGGGCGGTCATCGTGCCCTGGGCGTCGTCCATGCCGCAGTCGGAGGGCACCAGGGCGAGCGAGTCGGGTTCGAGGACGACGTCGGCGGGCCGGTCGCCGATGCCGGCCTTCACCGCGTCGATCCAGGCCTGGTATTCGGCGGTGTCGGCGGCGCCGCCCGCCGAGTACTGGGCGCAGTCGCGGCCGGGGATGTTGTAGAGCGCGAAGACCGGCAGCGCGTGCCTGCGTGCGGCGTCGGTGGCGGTCCTGTCCACGGCCTTGCGGGTGTCGGCGGGGCTGGTGCCGCCGTCCAGCCAGACGGCCTGCGGGGTCAGGCTCATGGCGAGCAGCCCGGCGGCGTCCTTGAGCTGCCAGTGCCGCGCGAGGTCGAGGATCTGGGCGTTCGCGTCCGCGTTGGCCGGCGGGGTGAACAGCGTGGTGGGGGCGGCCGCGGGGTGGCCGGGCGCCGTGGCGTGCGCGGGCACGGCGGCCGTGAGGGCGGCAAGAGCGGCGGTGGCCGCGGCGACGGTGAGCGTACGGGAACGTGCGCGGACGCGTGCGGTCATGGGGGGTGGGCTCCTTGGGAGGCGGACACGGGTGCCGTTCGGGAAGCGCTCTCCACAGCGGTGCTCCATGACATTCGCCACGAATATGGGAGCGCTCCCATATGCAGAGGAATTAACTCCTCGCACGGGACCGCAGTCAATCCCCTGTGCGGGCTTCAAGAAATGAAGACTCATGAAGCCCGCACAGGTTCGGGGCCGGACACAGGCGCGAGTCGCGGTCCCCTACTTGAGGGCCCCCGTCACCAGGTCGATCCGCCAGAAGCGCTGCAGCGACAGGAACAGCGCGATCACCGGCAGGACGGAGAGCAGTGTCCCGGTGATCACCAGCGAGTACAGCGACGCCTCGGCGGCGCCGTGCCGCAGCAGGCTGTACAGACCCACGGTGAGCGGGAACTTGTCGTCGGAGGTCAGCATCACGTACGGCAGCAGGAAGTTGTTCCAGATCGCGATGAACTGCAGCAGGAAGACCGTGACGAGACCCGGCCCCATCAGCCGCAGGCCGACGGAGAAGAAGAGCCGCCCCTCCCCCGCCCCGTCGATCCGGCCGGCTTCGAGCAGCGAGTCGGGGACGGCGGACTGGGCGTAGATCTTGCAGAGGTAGATGCCGTAAGGATTGAACAGCTGCGGCAGCAGCACCCCGGTCATGCTGTCCGTCATGCCGGCCTTGGACAGCAGCAGATACTGCGGCACCGCCAGCACGATCTGCGGCAGCAGCACCCCGGCGAGGATGGTGTTGAACAGCGCGCCGCGCCCGCGGAATTCGTACTTCGCCAGCGCGTAGCCGGTCGCGGCCGACACGAACGACGCGAGCAGCCCGCCGACGGCGGCGTAGAGGAAGCTGTTGAGCATCCAGTGCCAGAAGATGCCGCCCTGGTAGTCCGACAGGTCGCGGATGTTGTGGACGATGCCGAGGTCGAGCGAGGGGACGTAGGTGTCGGTGGAGAAGAGCGTGGTGCGGGACTTGGTGGCCGCGATGAGGATCCACAGCGTCGGCACGACGCAGTAGAGCGCGCCGAGCACCAGGGCGGTGGTGGGGAGCACCGCGATCCGCCGCGGCCGGCGGGCCGCGGGCACCGGGGCGGTACGGTCGCGGGGGCCGGCTCCGGCCGTGGCGGTCATGCGGCCTCCTGCTGGACCCGGGACTGGATGATGCGGGCGGTGACGAAGGACACCGCGAGGGCCGCGGCGGTCAGCACCACGGAGGTCGCGGCGGCCGAGTAGATGTCGGAGTTGCCGAAGGCGTCGTCGTAGATCTTCATCAGCGGCACCCAGGTGGACGACACCGCGTTGGACAGCGGCTTGAGGGTGTTGGGCTCGTTGAAGACCTGGAGGGCGGCGAGCACCGTGAACAGCCCGCACATCACCACCGCGGGCAGCACCATCGGCACCTTGACGCGCAGCACGATCTGCCACTCCGAGGCGCCGTCGAGGCGGGCGGACTCGTGGAGTTCGGCGGGCAGCGCGCGCAGGGCGGTGTAGATCACGATCATGTTGAAGCCGACCGCGCCCCACACCGCGACATTGCCGACCGAGAAGTAGACGGCGACCTGGCCGAAGAAGTCCACCCGGTCGCCGCCGATCGGGCTGGTGGCGGGCAGGTAGAGGAAGCCCCACATCAGCGAGGCGATCACCCCGGGCACCGCGTAGGGCAGGAAGATCGTCAGCCGGGTGATCCGCTTGAGCCGGGTCCGCTCCAGGTCGAGCAGCACCGCGAAGAGCAGCGCGAGCAGGACGGTGGCGGGCACGGTGAAGGCGCCCAGCGCCAGCATCCGCAGCACTCCCGACCACAGCTCCGTATCGCCCAGCACATCACGGTAGTTGGCCAGGCCCGCGAAGACGGTGTGGGTGCCGCCGCCGAGCAGGCCGCCGTTGACCTTGCGGCGCTGGAAGCTGAGCAGCAGCGCGTAGCCGCCGGGGGCCGCCACGAACGCGGTGAAGAGCAGCACGGCGGGCAGGACCAGCAGATACGGGAAGCCGCGGGTCCTGCGCGCGGCCGCGGGGTTGCGTGCCATCAGCCGACCGTGAATCCGAGCTTCTTCATGTCGGCGACGGTCGCGCTCTGCATGGCGTCGAGCGCGCCGGTGAAGGAGCCGCCGGACTGCAGGGCCTTGCTGAAACCGTCGGTGTAGCCGGTGAAGGTGACGGTGACGTCGGGGCCCCACATCGGGAAGCTGCGGGCCGCGGGGGCGACCTTCTTCACCTCGGCGTAGAAGTCCGGCTGGTTCGGGAAGAACGCGGGCGCGGACCGCAGCACCGGCAGTGAACGCCCCGAGGTGGCGGCCGGGTAGACGTTGATCTGCTTGACCTGCTCGGTCACCGCCGCGTCGTCGGTGTTCAGCCAGGACGCGAACTCGGCCGCTTCCGCGGGGTGCGCGGAGTCCGTGGTGACGGTGGTCGCCGAGCCGCCCCAGATGCCGGTGGCCGGGTCGCCCGCGGTCCAGGCCGGCAGCGCCGCGACCGCCCATTTGCCCTTGGTGGCGGGCGCGATGCCGCCGAGCTGGGCGGGCGCCCAGGCGCCGGAGATCCAGGTGAGCAGGGTGCCGTCGTTCATCTGCTTGTTCCACTGCGGGGAGAACGACGGGTTCTTGGCGACGCTGCCGTCGTCGACGAGCCCCTGCCAGTAG